>JAKVCY010000126.1 GCA_022448425.1 Thalassotalea sp.
TTCTTTTTTTTTTTCTTTTTTTTGTTTATCTTTCTTTATCTCTATATTGATCTGCATCTTGATCTGGCTCTGGCTCTGGCTCTGGCAAGACATTGTCTGGAGTAGCTTGCTCCGTTTCAAGCGTTTCCTGCACACTTTCTACGTCTTTTTCTTCAGCAACAGCCTCAATTTGTTCCTGCTCGTCTTGCGCCTTATCTTTGCTACCGCCAAGACCTAACCAGGAAAATAAACCTTTTTTCTTCGCCATGGTATGTACTATCTGTAATTGAAAGGCCAGCTATTTTGCATAGCCAACACTGTGAATAGGGGATAAAATTGGCGGCTATATTACCACCTTATCTGTCAGCAAAAAACCGAAGGCCTTATTAAAATGAAGAAATCTCGCGGCGGCAAGGCAGCTCGCACCTCATCGACAAACAAAGCAAGCAGCCAAATTCGTATTATCGCTGGTCGCCATCGTGGTAGAAAGTTACCTGTTTTAGACGCTGAAGGATTAAGACCAACCACTGACAGAGTTAAGGAAACCGTGTTTAATTGGCTAATGCCGTACATTCAGGATACGCGTTGTTTAGATTGTTTCTCGGGAGCGGGAAGCCTTGGGTTTGAAGCCCTCTCAAGAGGTGCTCAACAAATTACCATGATAGAGCTCAATCGCTCAGCCGCTCAACAGTTAAGTGCCAACAAAACCTTATTAAAAGCAGATAATCTTGACGTGCTAAACACTGATGCCTTGCAATTTTTAGCCTCTAATCAAGATGAATTCGACTTGGTTTTTATCGACCCACCCTTCCGCCAAGGGCTTGCGCAGAAAAGCATCGACTGTTTAGCAAAACAGGGACTAGCTACTTCAGCCTTGGTGTATATCGAAACAGAAAGTGAATCAAGCGACTTAACCGTGCCAGACACGTGGCAGCTATTAAAAGAGAAAACGGCTGGGCAAGTAACGTATCGACTTTTCCAATGCGATTAACACGACAAAATTTATAGCACTAGCACTTTACGCTAACTTAGCTACCAATTTCGCTACCCGTTAATAAAACCAATAAACCGCAATCATTGTCATGGTGTTGCTCGTTGCATGCGCGACCATCGCTTGTGTCGTGCTGTTATATTTGATGCGTATCCACATAAAATATAGCCCCAAGATAAACACCATAGCCACGCCAGTTAAACTGTATTGACCATGCACTAAGGCAAATAGAGCAGATGTTAATAGGGCTGCACCGATCACCGATAATTTAGTTGAAGCAAGGCGTCTATAAAGGAAACCACGGAAAACAAGTTCTTCAAAAATAGGCGCCAAGATACAAATATTTAGACAAATGAACCACACAGGTAACTCTGCTAATTTGACTTGCTCTAGAAATGGCTCCTCTGGCACGTTCAATAAGATTGCTAATTCACTCAGCAAGAACCAAAAAACAGCGGTTAGACCGACGCACTTAATAATATCTACAGTGCTATGAGAAGTGACATTGAGATATACCTTCAGTGGCGTTGTCTTTTCTAACGCTTTGGTTAGCAAAAACAATAATGGCCCCATGACAAAAAAGACAGCGAAGGTCATTAGAAGCAAGGTTTCGATTTTGCCAAACCAGCGACCTGCATCATCTATATTGGCAACATAGGCATAAACATTAAAGCCAAAGCCAACAAAGACGTTAGGCACTAAATACAGAACTACCGCCCAAAATAAGGTCGCGATGACCGAGGGGGGCATAGGGCCTTCAATCTGAGACTGATTATCCAGCGTAGCGTTCGGAACATTCACTGCAGAGTCGCCCAACGCAATTGGTTCCGATTTACCACATTGCTGCTTATTGTATTCCTGATTTTCCCGCATATCCTGCTTCGATGTACTTTCCATAGTACGTTGCTCCTCTTTCATTCCGTTTCTTCACACCAGCTAACTCGACAGAATTAACTAGCCGATTTCGATACCCAAATTCGACAGCCCTTCTTCCAAAACAATGGTTTTGGCCTGTTGGCATGTTGATTTACTTTCGGGAGCATCTTTTAAAAAATCGAATAGCTCATTTTGTGTTGCTATCTCCCACTGCATAAGCGGGTGTGCTTTTACGGCTTGTCCGTCAATGGTTTCAGAATCACTGTCGTCTTCGGCTAGCAGCAGCTCTACGTAATAACTTACGCTGTTTTCAGACAGACGAGAAACGTTGGCAAACTCTTGAGGGTCTTTACTTGATAACGCCTGAATCAACGACATCATAGCCATACACACATCTAGTGCAGGAAACACGCCGAAAAAGTCAAACGCTTCTGGATCTGGCGTCTGCAGTTCGAGCTTTTCCAATTGTGCGTCGAAGTTAATTTTTACTTTCTGCGGTTTATCTAAACGCTGCCAAATTAAATCAAGTTGATTACGTAAGACATTGACATCACCAAACTCAGCAGCCTGCGAAAACATGGCATAGTTAGGCAACATGCGCTCAAGAATGGCACAACAAAAAGCGGTTTGCTGCCACTGGCTCAACTTGGCAAAAGGAAGGCGAATCGCCATAAAAATTATCTCAACAATGAATAATGGCGTAAGTATAACAGAGCACATTATTTCGCTAACAACTATTTGTTGTTGCTAATAAAGCCATACTCTCTTCGTCGCTTTAATATTGCTACCAACATAAACCAATTCGATTTATCATTGATCTAATATCTGTTATTTAAGAGCTTATCTGAAATGGAAAAATATGAAGAGCTGTTAGTCTCCATACGTAAAGTTATCAGAGCAATTGACCTGCATTCGAAGCAGTTAAACAAGTCTTCAGGGTTAACTGGGCCACAACTACTCATTATGCAAGAAATCGCTAGGATTAAAGGTGTAACTGCGAGTCAAATAGCATCACAAATCAATTTAAGTGCTGCCACAGTTACCAATATTCTCGATAGATTAGAAGGCAGAGGTTTTGTAGAAAGAATAAGAAGTACGGAAGATAAACGTCGAGTAAGTTTGTTTTTAACGAATGAAGGACGAAACTCTTTAATTGATGCCCCACAACCTTTGCAAGAGCACTTTATCCAGAAGTTCTGTAGCTTAGAAGAATGGGAACAATCTTTATTGTTATCTTCGATGCAAAGAATTGCGACGATGATGGACGCTACAGGAATCGATGCTGCTCCAGTTCTCGAAATTGACCCTATGCACAAAAGCACTGAAGAAGGTTTACTTTAATAAAAACTCTGAATGCATTAATACTTAGGCATTTTTAGGCAAATTGACTCCTCAATAGTTACTCTATTGTGAGTGAATAAAAAAGGCGCCAACGGCGCCTTTTTTCATTTAGCTAGCCCATAAAAGGGGCAGCTAAAGTGAGAACGTTTTTGATATTGAAACAACGACTCGTTCATCAGCGGTGTCCCAATCAAGGTTGGTGTTTTCTGCTGCTACTTCAAAATTCACGCCGGCAAAACTAGTCTGGTAAGCTAGACGATAGTGGTGATAAGAAGAGTTTTCACCATCCCACAACCATTTGTCTCCATCCAGCGAATTTGAAACATCAAAACTTGCACGTAAGGTATGGTTAGGCGCTAACTCGTATGAATGAGCAATCATACTAACGGTGTGACCAGCCCCTGTGCCAAAGTAATCCCAGCTGTACCAGAAATTAAATTCTGTTTGACCCAGTTCTGATGCGTAACCAAATTTGGCATAGGCTTCAGGGTAATTACCGTTACTTGAGTTATCACCACCATGATAGCTGTAGTAGGCAATGCCGTAATCAAGGCTTAATGCATCATTTAAACTGATGTATTGACCAGCGTAGAAATCCCACTCAATGTCAGTATCATCACCAAAATCAACATTTGATGCCCAAGAGCCAGCGTAGACTCCTCCATCAAATGACTTATCCAAGCTTACTTGTAGCGCAGGATCATTATTAGTTTGGCTAACACCATTAAACGTATAGTCAGACACACCTGTAACGGTTGTGCTCCAATCGGCAATTGCCACATTTGATATTACTGCTAGTGGCAATAACGATATTTTAAGAAGATTTTTCATAAGATTAACTAATTGTTTCTATTTTATTAAAGTCTATGGCGTTGTCTTTTGGCGAACTGTTAATCGCTTTAACCGCTTTAAATTTGTTCATTAGAATAAAACCGAAACAGGCAAAGAAAATCGCGATAACAACTGCACCAACCCATTGTATTTGTAGGAAATTCAATTTAAATAACAGGGTTAAAAGTGAAAGAGCCGCAATATTGAGCAGTAAGTAGTTGCGCTTGCCTAAACGGGCGACCGTCAGGTTTAAGTTATCGGTATATAACCTAATCAAGGAATCAAGTGAATTGATCACGAAAACAATGCCAACAAATACCATTGAAAAATTCACTAGGCCGTCAGTTGGGATGCCCGCGTCGTGATAGTGATAGAGCACAGCGAACCAAGCAGCAATCGGAATTGAAGGGAATATAAGCATCGCAGCTAATACTTGATAGGTCTTTAAACCACCAACGAAACGAGAGGTGAATTGGCCGATCATAATGCTCCACGCAAACCACCAAAATAAATAGAACTCATGATAATCATTTATAGGCAGCACAAAGTGATGAATATTAGGAAAGTAATCGCCAATAAGTGCCAAGTTGTTAGCATAAGCGCTCATTGCGCTATCACCAAAAACAAATGCGCTTGCCCACAAGCCTACAATTAAAGCAATAAAGACCCACGTTGTGGTCAGACTCAGAAAACGCACATAGCGAATGTTCGTACTTGAATAAGCAGCAAAGCAAATCGCTGCGAATACAATGAGGTAGAACATTGGTACAATCGTTTCGCCATCGCCCACTGCTGGCAAGTACCAAGGTAGATTAGATAAAAGAAGGAAGGCTGTGAAAGCACAGGTGCCAATAATGACAACATTATTAACAAGTTTCACCACTGGGATCTCGAAGAACCTTACCTTAGGTTCAATTACACAGAAATAAAAACAGGTTAAAAAATAGAATCCCCAGATTAAGAACCCCCAAAAACCAAATTCAATTGAAAGTGGGTTAGTGAAGCCATATTCTGGACTTGCTTTTATGTCTGCATAACCTGCAAATTCGGTCAGCGGAAACATAATTAAGCCTACGTCGAGGCCCGATGTAAAGAGAATAGCGATAAAGGTGAAGGTTTTAACCGGCGTTACACCCACGACTTGCATGTTGCCCCATTTAAATAAAATAAAGGCGATTGAAAGTAAGGTGAATAATATGCCTGCACTAAGCCATATGGTCATTATCACCCTCCCAATATAAATAAAAATATTCCATGATTTTCCTATTTGTTGTTGTCATGTTGATTAAAAAATAGTGTTTTCTATTGCTTGAATATGATGAGCCCAACTAGAACCCACCAATATTATCAAGGTGTTATACAACAGCTACGGAGCTACAAGTTGGCTCGTCGTTACTTGCTGGTGAATTCGTTGGTTAGTTTGCCAAGATCATATCTGCCGCCTTTTCAGCAACCATGATAGTTGGCGCATTTAAGTTGCCATTAGGGATAGTTGGGAAGATAGATGAGTCGACCACGCGTAGGTTGCTAATACCGTGCACTTGCGTGTTTGAATTAACTACCGCCATAGGGTCTTCGCCCATTTTGCAAGAACAGCTTGGGTGATATGCGCTTTCAACTGCTTCTCGCACAAATGCATCGATTTCATCATCGCTTTGAATATGTTCACCTGGCTGTATTTCGCCATCGCGGTAATTATCAAATGCCTGTTGTGCAATAATATCGCGAGTTAAGCGCACACAAGCGCGAAACCCCTCTATATCATCTGGGTGCTGTAAATAATTAAATTGAATTTTTGGTGCAACAGTTGGATCCGCCGATTGGATCGTTACTGCTCCACGGCTCTTAGGTTTGTTGTGTCCAACATGAACTTGGAAACCATGACCATCAAACGCAAGCTTTCCGTCATAACGAATAGCAGCAGGTAAAAAATGGTACTGAATATCAGGCCATTCTGCCGTCTCATTCGAGCGAATAAACGCGCATGATTCGAAATGATTAGTGACACCTAAGCCAGATTTGCTCAATAGCCACTGAGCACCAATTAACCCTTTTGAAATAAGACCCAATTTACCGTTTAAAGTAATTGGCTGCTTACACTTGTATTGAAAGTAAAACTCCAAGTGGTCTTGAAGGTTCTGGCCTACTCCAGGTAACTCGTGTTTAACCTCAATGCCGGCATTCTCGATCACTTCGCGCCCACCAATACCTGACAACTGAAGAATATGAGGGGAGCCGATAGGACCAGCACTTAAGATTACATCTTTATTCGCGATCGCTTGATGTGTTTTTCCCTTAACGGTGTACTCTACACCAGTGGCTTTTTTGCCTTCCAAGTTAACTTTTGTCACCAAGGCATGGGTTACAATCGTCAGGTTGTTGCGATGCTTCACAGGATCTAAATACGCACGGCTAGCAGAGCTGCGTACACCATCTTTCACCGTCATGTGCATTGCACCAAAACCTTCTTGCGTCTCACCGTTGTAATCGCTGGTAAAGTTGTAACCCGCCTGTTGACCAGCTTCGATGAAGGCACCATATAAAGGGTTAGCCATCTCATTGCCATTATTGACACCTAACTCACCGCTACCACCGCGATAATCATCTTCTCCTAAGTACCAACTTTCCGCTTTCTTAAAGTAAGGTAAACAAGCTTTATAGTCCCAGTTTTCGGCACCATGCTCAGCCCACTCATCAAAATCTTTAGCGTGGCCGCGCACATATACCATGCCATTTATCGAAGACGAGCCACCCAACACCTTACCTCTTGGGCAGTGCATACGTCGATTATTCAAGTAGGGCTCTTGTTCAGTGTGAAATTGCCAAGCATATTTATCCGTATTCATAGGAATAGATAACGCAGTAGGCATCTGGATAAAGATACTCTTGTCACTGCCACCAATTTCTAACAATAAAACTGAATTTTTAGGGTTTTCAGATAATCGATTGGCGAGCACACACCCCGCCGAACCAGCACCTACAATGATATAGTCGTATTGCATAGTAAATTCTCGCTAAAACGGGCTGTCAATTTGGCTCATGCCAACATATATCGATTTGGTTTGCGTATAGCTGTTTAATGTTTCAACACCATTTTCACGACCAATCCCCGAACGTTTGTACCCACCTACAGGCATTTCAGCGGGAGAGTTGCCGTAGCTGTTTATCCAGCAAATACCAGCGTTTAACTGGTGAATTACACGGTGAGCACGCTTGATGTTTTGACTAAACACGCCAGCCGCTAACCCAAGCTCAGTGTTGTTTGCTCTTGCAATAACGTCACTTTCGTCTTCAAACGCCAACACACACATTACAGGGCCAAAGATCTCCTCTTTGACTATTGTCATGTCATCGCGGCAATCGATAAAAACAGTTGGCGCAACAAAATTGCCATCAGGAGCCGATGATGGCGATACCGCATGGCCACCAGTTAATAGGGTTGCACCTTGCTGTTTACCCATTTCAATGTAGTCTAGAACAAGTTTTTGATGCTTCTTTGAAATCAGTGCCCCTAAATTAACCTTTGGATCCAAGGGGTCGCCAACAATAATGTTATTTTCAGTTCGCTGTTTTAGTTCTTGGATGAACTCTTCATACACGGCTTTGTGCACGTACACGCGCGTACAGTTGGTACAAACTTCGCCTTGAGTGTAAAAATTACCCAGCATTGCCGCGCTTACCGCTTCAGTAATCTCTGCGTCTTCGAATACGATCAGCGGGGACTTGCCTCCTAGCTCCATTGTGACTTCTTTTAAATTACTAGCGGCACTTTGCATCACTTTCTGACCCGTACCCACTTCACCTGTGAAGGATACTTTTTCGATCGCTGGATGAGTTGTTAACCATTGACCGACTTCACCAGCTCCATGAACCACGTTGAACACGCCAGGCGGCACTCCAGCCTCAATGAAAACCTTTGCCAGCTCTACAGCACCACGTGGCGTCTCTTCCGAAGGCTTAAATATAAGAACGTTACCCGCAGCAAGTGCTGGTCCCGATTTCCAACAAGCGATTTGTAAAGGATAGTTCCAAGCGCCAATACCGGCGCAAATGCCAATAGGCTCTTTGCGCGTGTAAAAAAAGTCTTCACCCACAGGCTGTTGAGAGCCTAATTGGGCTGGCGCTAAACCTGCAAAATATTCAATAACATCAGCACCAGTCTCAATATCAACACAGTCGGCTTCTTGAATTGGCTTACCCGTATCTAGTACTTCAATTTTTGCAAGCTCGTCATTCCGCTCGCGAAGTAGCTCAACCGCTTTTAACAACACCCGGCTTCGTTCAACCGCCGTCATAGCTGACCAAGTCGCGAATCCCTGACGTGCGCTTTCAATGGCTTTTTGTTGAATAAACTCATCCGCTACTTGTGTTTTATATATCACCTCATTCGTTGCGGGGTTAATAACATCGAACGACTGCCCTGATGTATTTTCAAGGAGCTCGCCGTGTACAAAGTTAAATAAGGTATGGTCGGACATATTTATTCCTAATGAGAAGGGAGCAAAGAGTTAACATATTGTTTTGCTAGCTCTTCTGCTTTACTAAATTCAAACTCATCCGCTTTTGATAGGACTGCACGGAGCCAAAGTCCATCAATCATCGCGGCACTATAATTTGCTGCTTGTATTGCTTTTTGCTTTGGCATTAGTGCCTTAAATGAATACAGCAAATTAGTATACAAACGCTTTGCATTAACTGACTGAAGGCGATGTAACTGCTCATCATGCATTGATTCAGCCCAAAAACTAAGCCACGTCTTAGTGACATGAGCATTCTTTTGTACCACTGAAAAGTTTGCTTCGACGATTAACATTAGTCGTTGTTGTGAGCTAGCACTATCCTCAACACTTGAGAGTAGCTCAGTTTTTAAACTAGACAACAAATAGCGAACACTCGCTTCAATCAAGCCATTCTTACAACCAAAATAATGACTAATAATGCCTGACGATAAATTTGCACGTTTGCTAATGCTGTTTATCGTCGTCGCTTTTAGACCCAGCTCTGCAACAGAGCTCAGCGTAGCATCAATCAATTGCTGACGACGCACGGATTCAAATCCAATTTTTGGCATACTTTTTATTGATTGAACGTTCAATATAAAAAATAATAACGTACTCTAACTAATTCCTCAATATTGGGTTAGCTATATCATGAGTAAAAATTGGGAAGGCTAAAGCACTGAAAACCATATATAACTGATTTAAATACAAATAATAAGGTTTGCATGGCGAATAAAGATCAAAACCATAGAGTTATAATTATTCTAACTCTAATATTTTTTAGGGAACGACTTTTATGTATTAGAGGTATTCGTTCAACTTGCAACACGCCAACATCTCCCATCAGGAGATATGAGATAGCACGTCTATAAACGAAAAATGAAGGTAGAATGAGCGCATGTTATTGGGCAATTTTGGTTAGCCCGCTAATCACATGTAAACGCTCAGTACTTGAAAGTATGCCGATAATTTCGACTCGAGCACATTGTGAGATTATGCGCTTAATGATTCCTCAAGCATATTGAGGTAAGGCTGGTAATTTTTCCATTGCAACAACCCCTTATCTGATATCGGTTGTCGCACTTGCTGCGCACTCGGAGTGTGAATGTTTCGTTTCGTCTTATAAAACTCAATACATGATTGCTCAAATGGCAGCTGACAGTAATCGAGGATACGTGCGACTTCAGCCTCGAAGTCGTTAACAAGCTCTTCATGTTGGACACGCAATATTTGCCCTGGGAAAACGTTATCCCAATGAGCCATCAAGCGCTCATAATCTCGATAGTATTGCCCAATATCTTTTAGCCCGTAAGAAAAATCTTGTCCCTCACCAAAGAGCTGTTTAAAACCACTAAAGCAGCATGCCATGGGCTCTCGCCTTGCATCAATTATTTTGGCGTTAGGTAAAATAAGTTTGATTAGGCCAATATGAATAAAGTTATTCGGCATTTTATCAATGAAGTAGGGCGCGCCGCTGCGATAAGGCTTGGTATCATTAATATATATATCGCCTAACTGTTTCAGCTGACTGCTAGACAGTTGCGATAAGTTTTTGGGGTACTCTGGCTCGCCATTGGCTATTCGCCCTCTAAGCTTCAGGGCAATACCCAATATATTGTGTAACTCCCTCGTCCCATCAACGAGTGAGTGAGACGCCAATATTTGCTCTAATAATGTCGAACCAGCACGGGGCAAACCGACAATAAAAATAGGCTCGCTCGACGAGTTTCCAGATAGCGCTTTTTCTTTAAACAGCTCAGCACTGCTGTACTTAATTTGTTGTTCAATTAGCGCTGTTGATTTATCAGCGCTATACCCATTAGCAGACTTCTTTAAGTGATTACCTTTGTCATAATATCCGAAAGACTTATCGAACATGTTGCGATCTTCAAACGCTTTACCCAGTGAAAAATAGATATGGATTTTGTCATCTACGCTGATATTCGGCTGCGATATCAGCCTTTCCATCTGATTAAGTTCTTCGTCAGTGAACTGGTAAGTTTTAATATTCGCTAAGCTCCAATAAGCGTCACCATGTTCAGAGGTATGAGAATAAGCTTGCTTGTAAGACGCTATTGCTAGCTCAACATCACCCGAAGTTTTGTAAGCATGGCCTAGTTGAACGTGCACGCCAGCGCGCTCTGGAGAATGGGCGATTATTTCTTTGTAAATGTTTTGCCCCTCTTCCAATCGACCGAGGTTGATGTAACAGTTTGCCAGCGTCGCTTGGATAGTTATCTTTGTACCAATGGGGGGTGAAAATTGCCTTAAAAAGCCTTCTGCTTCCTTAGCTGCTTGTTTAAATTTCCCTAAACGATTAAGCAAATTAATATAAAGTGCTTTAGCCTGTTGGTTTCCTGGGTATAGGTTAATACAGCTTTCAAGTAAAAATTCTGCATCATCGAATACCTTGAGCTTTAGACCAATTTCGGCGAGTAAACACATAGCATCTGGTTGGTGCTTGTTTGTTTGTAGAAACTGACGACAGACTTGCTCTGCTTGATACAGCTTCCCCTCGTACATTAAGTCCATCGCGCCCAATACAGGTTTCGGTAACGCTCTTAATAGGCTTAGCTGTTCTGCAGCCTGAGCATAACTCGCGTGTTGTTTTGCTTTAAACAACTCAACTATTTTCAGCCACGAAGCCACTAGAGCAGGGTTAACTTCAACGGCTTTATGAAAAGACACCAGTGCATTTTCAATGTCATTTAACGCTAACTGACAATAGCCACGTTCTTGATATGCCCGACCATTGTCAGACTGCGCCTCAAGTAATTCAGTTTGTACATCAAAAGCCAACTCAAACTTGCTTGTATATCTAAGGGCCACTGCCTTTAAGTAAAGCAACTCAAGCTTTTCTTCGCTCGCTAGATCAGTATCTAGTAATCGCTGGTTAATTTTAGGAATTGCATTATCGAACTGTCCTGACTGGAGCAGCGACTTAATGTCTTTCAAAGTCTGAGGCATTTTTCGTTATCAAAGAATTGTTAGAGGTCAAACATAAAAGCAAGCTTCCTTAAAATCAATTAAGAAAGCTTGCTTTATTTCTATTGAACAGAACCGTCGAACTGACGACTAGAGATCGTAAGAGAATCTCACGCCAACTGTTCTCGGTCTATTGGTTACCACTTTAGGTGTAAATTGCTGCTCATCAATATATAGTTCAGCCCTTTCGTCAAAAGCATTATCTACATAGAGTTCAGCTCTCCACTCACCATTGGTAAAACCAACGGCTAGATTAGTGATTGAATAGGCATCAGCAACATAGCGACCACCGGCAAATGCATTACCATTTCTGTCGGTATACGTGACACCTTGATATTGGCTAGCAGGAATCTCTTCTTCAATCTTTAATCCTGTTCCCGTGCCATATACAAGTTCGTGTGTATCTTCTGACACGTAAGCATTGGCAAACATACCCGATAAACGCTCTCCGGTATAAGAAACAGAGCCATTTACGTAACCTTCCCAACCATTTTCTAGCTCATAGTAGTAACGTGCTCTTATGTTCCCTGAAAAGTCTGCAGAGTAAGGAAGTGCACTACCAACAGGAGCTGACAGGTTAGTCATCGTAGGGTTAAGTTTAGTGATTTCAGTATCTAAAATACTAAATGCACCACTAATGATTAAGTTATCTGTTGCCTGCCATACAAAATCCGCATCAATACCCTTGATTTCTGCCGTTCCTACATTGTCAGTGAAATAGAAGAATGCAATATTCGTTGGGTCAAAGCGCGAAGTTTGTAAATCGTTAATTTCCGAACTATGCGCGGTTGCATTGAAACGAAGCGATCGGTCGAAGAAATCGCCTTTCATACCCACTTCGTAGTTTTCCAGCTCATCAGTTAATGAATATACAGGGATACGGTAACCTTCAAAAGCCGAGCCCGCAGTTTGATTACTCGCTAACTGTCCACCAGTTCGCGCTGTAACAGGCGGTCTAAATCCTTCTGAATAGTTGGCGAAGAACATGACGTTCTCCATTGCTTGCCAATTAACTGAGTACCTAAAGATAACGTCATCAACTTTGAGAACACCATCCGAATCCAGTAGGTCGTTCTCTAACTGGCCTGAGGCAATAGCATCGAGAATTGCCTGACCTTCGTCAGCACCAAAGTAATCAAGAATATCCTGATCTGTGCCACCTAACGCTCGAATACGCTTAGTCACACCACCATCATTCTGTGAGGTTGTTGCGCCAGTGAAAATGTCCTCAATTTCATACCAACGTGCGCCAATGCTTGCAGTAACAGTGTCGGCTAAGTCGTATTCGAATTGGCCAAATACCGCTATTTGGTTAATTTCGTGGGTAATGTCGTTAACGAAGCTGGTTTCTTTCGCAAATGGTTCACCACCATTATTCGTACCTTCACCTGTAACCGTTACACCGTCGGCGCCCCAAACACCATCAGGGAACTTACCTGAAGAACCAAGTTGAAATTCACCTACGGTGCCAAGTTCCTGCTCATCGTAATAAATACCAGCGGTAACTCGCCATGGGTTCTCTGCTGAAGTATTGAAGCGAAGTTCCTGTGTAAAGCGCGTTACATCAGTGTCTTCTTTATAATAACCGGTTGGGTCATAACACTGCTGTTCTTCAGGTGCAGCCGCGTAACTACATGTATAGTAAGTAGCGAAAACACCACCGTTTGTGTAACCAGTGTAGTCAACCGTTGCATCAATCTCACGATCTAAATAACCGCCTGCATAGACAATGTCTAATTGTGCTAAACGACCTTCTAGCGTCCAAGTAGTTAAACCAAATGTGTCTTCATTTTTTTCTGGTACAAAGCGGCTTGTACTCTCTTGATCGTCATACGATGGGTCGTATGCAAACACACCTTCTGTTTCAAGGGTTTGTGCCGTGTGCTGAACAAGGAAGCTCCACTCATCATTGATCAAATAAGATAAACCAAAACGTGCACCAGCGTAGGTTGCACTATTAAAGTCATCTTCAACGATGTCTGAGTTACTTGGCACTACTGAAGGCGTATTTTCAGGGTCAGCTAACTTCCCCCAGTCTGGTGCAATACGGTCTAAATGAACCGGGCTACCGATATAACCACCTTCATCAGGCTTGTTTTCAACGTTATCAATCCAACCACCCTGATGGTCAGAATAAGCAGCTACACGGAAGGCCCAATCGTCAGAGATGGGTAAGTTAAAATAGCCTTCAACAGCGTTACTTAAGTCACCACCATTGGTAAAACCAGTGTTAAGGTCAAAACCCGCTTCCACATCATCATGGTTAGGTTTCTTAGAGATAATTCGAACGGTACCAGCCTGGGAGCTAGCACCAAAAAGTGTACCTTGTGGGCCAGGTAGTACTTCCACTCGTTCTATATCAGTCGCATAAACATCTAAGTTACGTCCTTGCATTGATACAGGCTGCTCATCTAAATAAATCGCTACTGATGGTTGAAGTGCTTGTACTGAAGACACCGCAATACCAGTTTGAGTGGTTGCGGCACCTCTAATGTATACCTCGTTTTGACCAGGGCCGGTCCCCTGAAAAACAACATTAGGTAAAAATTCTACGTAATCTTGAAAGTTATCGATACCTAGATTATCCATTGCGTCGCCACTTAAGGCTGACACAGCAACAGGCACTTCTTGAATACTTTGAGATCGTTTGGTTGCGGTTACTTCTATTGTTTCAATTTCGTTTGAACTTCCTGCCAAGGCAGGGAGTGCTATGCTCCCCCCTAACGCAGATACTATTGCACTAGCTAAGAGCTTACGCTGAAACATATATCTCCCTTGAATATTTATAATTGAATATAATTTTTATTAGAGCTCAAATTATTCTAGCACAAATAAAAACCACTTATAAGCACAGTACTTATTATGATAGCATTTAGATAATTCAGGGCTTCAATAAACTTGAAGCTTTATTTACTATTTAGACTTATTATTAGAGTTAAAACATTAAAGATGAATTTATCATTACATCAGGTCAATAAACCTGTCTTCATTCCCTCAATAATTGCTATATTTTCACTACTCATCTTTACATTTATCTCACCCAGATTTGCTGCATCATCGTTTAGCACTATTCAAGCTGCGATTACCGTCAATGGCGGTTGGTTTTATGTTTTAGCAATCGCAATAATTTTAGGCTTTGTCGTTTATTTAGGCCTATCTAGATTTGGTTCGATTAAGCTAGGCCCTGACCATTCTACCCCCGACTATTCAACGACAACTTGGCTATCCATGTTATTTGCTGCAGGCATGGGAATAGGACTAATGTTCTTTGGTGTTGCGGAGCCTGTTATGCATTACTTAGCACCTCCAACCGCAGAGAAAGGCTCACTAGAAGCTATTAAAGAAGCCATGAAGGTAACCTTTTTTCACTGGGGGCTTCACGCATGGGCTATTTACGCTATTGTCGCATTGATATTGGCTTATTTTAGTTATCGACAAGGTTTACCTTTAACGCTGAGATCTGCTTTGCATC
Source organism: Thalassotalea sp. (assembly GCA_022448425.1). Taxonomy (GTDB): domain Bacteria; phylum Pseudomonadota; class Gammaproteobacteria; order Enterobacterales; family Alteromonadaceae; genus Thalassotalea_F. The sequence continues at coordinate 14,975 of JAKVCY010000126.1, forward strand.
CTATTATTGGGGACCGCATTTACGGCTGGCCTGGGCACTTAGTTGATATTTTCGCGGTTGTAGGTACTGTTTTTGGTGTAGCAACCTCGCTAGGCCTCGGCGCATCTCAAGTCAACGCTGGCTTAAATTACCTATTCAGTATCGAAGTTAGTCAGTCTAATCAGCTGTTGATAATGCTTGGCATAACCTTTGTTGCATCTATATCGGTAGCGACAGGATTGGATAAGGGGATCAAAATCCTGTCAGAAATTAATATGGGTTTAGCGGTGCTACTCATGTTGCTAATTTTTATCGTTGGCCCAACAGTCTTCCTGCTACAAGCCTACATTCAAAATATTGGCGGGTACTTGTCCGATATTGTATCTAACACATTCAACCTTTTTGCCTACGAGAAAAAGAGCTGGATCGGCGGCTGGACGATATTTTATTGGGGATGGTGGCTTGCATGGGCACCTTTTGTCGGCTTGTTTATCGCTAAAATATCAAAAGGCCGAACCATTAGAGAATTTATCATAGGTGTTTTATTAGTACCCACTGCATTCACGCTACTGTGGATGACTATTCTAGGTAACTCTGCACTCTATCAAATTACAGAGTTAGGGTTCAACAGGTTGGGGGAGATGGTTAACAGCAATGTTGCCGTTGGCTTGTTCGTCTTTTTAGAATCTTTACCTTGGTCGACTGCCTTAACTGCGCTATCTATTGTCATGATCATCATTTTCTTCGTAACATCTTGCGACTCGGGTGCGATAGTCATTGACATGCTTAGCTCTAAAGGAAGAGACGACACACCTGTTTGGCAAAGATTGTTTTGGGCAATATGTGTAGGCGTCGTTGCCGCTATGCTAACACTCGTCGGCGGCCTTGAAGCACTTCAAACAATGACTATCGCAAGTGCACTCCCCTTCAGTCTAGTATTGCTGACTGCCTGCTATGGGCTTGGTAAAGCACTTCAAGTTGAATCGGCTAAGCAGGCTAGCCTGTCGCTTATCTCTACCTCTTCCAACATACAAAATGGTGAAAACAATTGGGAAGAGCGATTGGAAAACATTTTGTCGACGCCAGACAAAAACAATGTCGATAGATTTATTCGTACGACAGTTATGAGTGCGTTTGAAAAAATACAAAAACAACTCAGCAGAAATGATATTGAAGCACAGATTTCTAAAGAGGGTGCTGGCATCACACTTTATGTGAAACATGGTGAAGAGCAAGACTATAGTTACAGCGTTCACAAGAAAAAACATTATCAGCCAGATTTTAGTAGCGATGACGATGACGACGTTTACTACCGAGCAGAAGTTCATTTAGTTGAAGGTGGCCAAGATTATGACATCATGGGCTGGTCTGAACAGGCAGTAATCAACGATGTTATCGACCAATATGAAAAGCATCTGCACTTCTTACACTTGCTGAGAGACTAATATAAAACCTTGAGTCAATATCGCTTGGTTAAATGTATGCTGAATAGAATTTGTTTAATTTTGTGTTTAATAGCTTTTGACGCTGCCGCGCATGTCGGTGGTGAACTGGATGTCAGCGTTTTACAGCGAGGGATTGTAACCGTACAAAATACACTGACCACGCCGATAAAGTGCCGGTTGATGGCTAGAGGGGATATGATCTGGTTTGAAATAGATGGTAGGCGTAGTTACACCAGCAAAACAATGAAAACCAAAGTTAAGTTTCACGAGCTTTCGCTGTTTTGCCAAAAAATAGACAAAGCCACTAAAACGAAACCTTGGCGGATTGATGCTTACCAATCTAAGCCTCACCGGCTACATACTGTTTTTCAGCTATAGACCATGTGAGTACTTACAGATTAAGTAACCCAAACACTAAGTAACATTAGTGTTTGGCTGCTAATGGGCCTTAGCTTCAATTCAACAAATTGAAGCTAAGCGTGGAGTTAAGATTGTTGGCTTTGCTCTAGCTGCTTTTGCGCATATTCGAAACGTAAGCGATATTCCCGCAACTTATCTTCCAACTCACTCACTTCTTCTTCAAGCTTGGTATTGAGCGCCATGTTCTCATCACGCAAATACTTGATAGTCTCACGTGTATTATTGTTGTCTTGCTCAAACTTATCTTTCGCAGATTGAAGACGCTGCTCTGCTCGTTGTTCAGCGTCTTTCGCTTGGCTTAAGTCCTGGCTTAATTTTTCTAAGGCAGCCGTTTGCTTCGCTTGCATATCAGCATCTTCGGCACGCGCAGCTTCAAGCTGTTCAACTTGTGTCGTCAGGGCAGTAATTTGATCGGTAAAATGCGCTTCGCCAGCAGCAAGCTTCTCCGTTAACGACTCAATTTCAGCTTTGTCTTGCTCATTTTTTGTCGTCAGCTTGCTCACCTGCTCTGATAACTTTTCTGCTTTTGACGTCGACTCAGTCAGTTGCGCCGTTAGCTGATTAATTTTATCAGCCAATTCTGCACTTGCTGCTTTCTCTTTACCGTGCTCGGCTTGAAGCTCAGCATTCTTCTGCTGTTGCGCTTCCATATCGGTTTTGAATGTAGCCGCAGATTCTTTGAGCTTCAAAGTGAGTTCTTCGATACTCGCTTGTGCGTTCTTATCTTTTTCCGACGCTTCTTGCTTTGTGTTATCAAGTAAGGTTGTCAGCGCTGATAGTTTCTCTGCCGCCTCGGTAAGCTGCACAGCTTTTTCTTTTTCAGCCGAAGTTAGTGCGGTTATCTGCTGCTCTTTATTGGCAAGTTCATCGGTCAACGACGACAAGCTTTGTTCGTTCGTTTCTAATTGATGTTCCAATGACGTCAGCTTAAATTCAGCGTCTGTGCCTGCTTGCTCTGCTTCTGACGTAATCTTGGTTAAATCGCCAGCAAGCTTTTCATTTTGGGCATTAGCTTCAGTTAACGCTGATGTTGCTTCAGAAAGGCTAGCCGTCAATTCATCATTGCGACTTGTTAACGATGATATTTCGGCGTCTTGCGCCGCTTTTTGCTCTGAGTGGGTTTTCTGAACTTCTGCTAAAGATACCTCGGCTTCCTGTACCTGTTCATTCAGCTGGGTTTCCAATTGCGTCAGCTTTTCTTTCGCTTTTAATAACTCCTGATCGCTTTGCTCTTTGCTCTTTCCCTGCTGAGATTGCGTATGTTCGAGCGCACTTGCCACTTCATTTAGTTTGGTATTCAGTTCAGAGATTTGCTGATTTTGCACCTCAAGTGTCGCGGTTTTAGCTTTATCCGCTTTTAGTAGGTTTTGCTCATTGGCCGCTAATGCTTCTTTTTCTTTTAGAAACTGTGCTGCGTTATCTGTTGCCGCAGCCAGTTGTTCACTGGCGCTCTGTTGCGCTTGCGTAAGCTCAGCTAATTGAGTCTCCAATGAAGCTATTCGCTCAATCTTTTCTGACAGGGTTTGCTCACTATCGGAGAGCGTCTCTTTGTTTTGACTTTTAAGTTGGGTTAATTCTTTTTTACTGTGCCCAAGTTTTTGCTGCAGCTCATCAATCTGTTTGCTACTGCTTGCTTGTTGCGTAGTCATTGATGATTTTACTTGTGAAAGCTCGTCATTTAATGCTTTTTGTTCAGCGACTAACTCTTGAAAATGAGCATGCTGCTCGATGTCTTCAATAGATGGTGACGTGTCAGCCGAAGCAAGAATATCTGCCATTCTCTCTTCAACCTGAATGTAAATTTCGCTGGCTAAACTCTGTATCTGCTCTTCCAGCTCCTTGGAAAGCTTGCTTTTATCGGCCATTGTATCCTCCTTATCAACTGCATAACTTCGTTAGCGATTGACGATAAGCTAACATAGCTTGAAGAAGTTGTTAACTTTTTGTCAAACATAGATTTATAGGCAAAGAAAAAGGGGCGCTAGGCCCCTTTCTTTTAAGCGAAAATTGCTTGATTTATTTTTGAACTGGTACGATTTGAATAGCAGTCATCTTCTTGTCACTGCGCTCATTACGAAGTTGTGCCAAACGGTTCAATTGACCGATAGACGTTAGCATAGCGTAAATTGGGATGAATAAGCCACGCTTGTGGAAATCCAACGCTTGCTCGTCTGTTAATTCACCTAATTTAGCTTCTTTAATTGTGTAAATGCCAACTAGCTTCTTCTTGTCGCCATCTGCAAAGCCCATTACCACTTCAACTTCTTCAAGTAAGCCAGCGTCCTGAACTTCCTTGATGAACTTTTCAGTCATAAGTTCGTTCTCGTACAAACGACCTAAGCCGTTTTGAACGTTTTTGAATAACTCAGAATCTTCACCATTTTCGTCGAATAATGGTAGCTCTTGGTCTTCACCAACGTACTTGCTGTCTAAATCAATACATGCAGTTAGTGTTTTCTCTTTGTCTGGGTCAATACCTAACGCAAATGGCACCATTGTTGTGCTCTGTGGAGCATAAATGCCTGTCCACGCATCATCTTTCAAGAATAAGTTCTCACCTGTTTCTAAACCAAGCATAGCTACAGAGCGGAAACGGCCTGAATCTGGATCTTTAACGATAACTACAGGGAAGCTTACAGCTGCTTTTGAGTACTCAATTGCAGTAATTGGAACAATGTGCTGATCTGCGATGTGACTTAAGTCGCGCTTAGCCGCAACTTTTAAATTTTGATGTTGTTCTTTTTTGATTGGAACTAAGTTTGCCATAGCAATATTTCTCTTCTTTCTGACTTCCACTTGATACCGCATTGGCACTCGTGCATTTTTATTTTGTTACGATAGACATGGTGACAACAATTCGCGCTTTCAAGCAGGAAATCGAAATAAAATGACAATTTCATTTTATTTCACAATTCACACAGAGGGAAATCACGTTTTAACAAAAGAGGGGAACCCTTGTTCAGCGCTTTGTGTCACTATGTTACTATTCAAAGCACGCTACTTTTAACAAACAATAAAGCGCTTTGAAAGCACTAATTTTCGTCTCTATACTTTGGGCCTTCTCATTTGGCCTGATCAAAGGCCAGCTAACTGGCATTGACCCAAGTCTTGTATCTGCAATACGTTTACTACTTTGTGCCTTGGTTTTTATCCCTTTTTTACGCTTTGAGACACAGCAAAAGCTCAGCATTCAGTTGCTTGGATTGGGCGCGCTGCAGTTTGGCGTGATGTATTGGGCATATATTCAATCGTATCAATTTTTACCTGGCTATTTAGTGGCTGTGTTAACCATTTTTACGCCTATATACGTCTATTTATTTGCGTCATTCCTCGAGCGGCGCTTTAACGCAGCAGCGTTAGTTGCCATTATCGGCTCTATTATCGGTGCCGCCATTATCGTTTACAAAGCGCCAAATGACGAAAGCTGGCTAGTGGGCTTTGCTATTTTGCAAGTCGCTAACCTTGCCTTCGCGATCGGACAAGTGGGTTATCGCCATTTTACTCGTCTGCAACCCCAGGCAACCAAGCCAACGATAAGCGAACATGCGAATCACATGGCGATAATGTATATGGGAGGCGCTATCTTTAGCTCAATCGTCATTATCTCGAATGGTGCATATCAAAGCGTAGACAGCATCAACGCCAACCAGTGGTTAGTCTTACTATACTTAGGTATTGTCGCGTCAGGGCTTGGTTTTGCTTGTTGGAACTACGGCGCTAAGCAAGTTTCACCGCAAACCTTGGCCGTAATGAATAATGGTTACATTCCTTTCGCGGTCATATTTTCACTAACATTATTCGGTGAAAGTGCCGATTTAACACGCTTATCTGTGGGGTTAGTATTGATGATAGGTTCGCTAATCTTCCTTGAAAAAGGCATAAATAGTAGCAGAGTAAAGAAATGAACTTTATTAAATACAAGCTCGTTTGGCTTTTGGTTATTTTACTATGCGCGCCTAGCACACAGGCCATGCCCAACATAAAGACCGAATTTGGCTATTCTTTAGAAGGCTTTTTGCGCGTAAAAGTGGAAAACCTAACCACTAGAGAGCTTGCTTGTTACGTGGCAATTGACGGTAGAAAAGTAAAGTTCAGATTACCACCTAGGCTTATCTCTAGGTGGTATAAAACGACAGACAAGCGATACACCAAGGAGAGCTTCAGTATCTGGTGTGATTACATCGAGTTTCACCCAGAGTATCGCAAATATTCCAATTAGGGCATTTAGCCCTAATGCGCTTATTTTCGTTGACGATAAAGTGCGACTAAGCCATTAGTTGAGCCGTCCATAGTCAGCTCTACACTACTATCTTGTAATGTACCCAACACTTTATTGCCCAATACTTTACCTAACTCAACACCCCATTGGTCAAATGAGTTAATCTGCCAAACCACACCTTGTACGAACACTTTTTGCTCGTAAAGCGCGATTAAACTACCTAAGGTTTTTGGATCTAATCTATCGAAAATTAAGGTATTGCTTGGCTTATTACCTTTCATCACCTTGTGGCTTGATAAATTACTAATTTCTTCTGTGCTGCATTTTGCTTTAGTCATCGCCGCAATAACTTGTTCTTGCGTTTGGCCTTCCATCAAGGCTTGGCTTTGGCCAAAACAGTTAGCTGCTAACATATCGTGATGATCTGCGTAGTCGCAATCTGGGTGAAGCGGCAGCATAAAGTCCACAGGAATTGGCGTTTCACTTTGGTGAATCAACTGGTGGAATGAGTGCTGACCGTTAGTACCCTCTGACCCCCAAATAATAGGACCTGTCGCGTAATCTACTTCTTCATTTTCCAATGTAACCGACTTACCGTTACTTTCCATGTCTAACTGCTGAACGTAAGCAGGAAGTCCACGTAGGTAATGGTAATAAGGTAAAAGCACTTGAGACTGTGCACCGTGAAAATTGCGGTACCAAACACCAAGCAATGCCATTAATACCGGCATATTTTCCGTTAAAGGCGCTTCTTGGAAGTGACAATCTTGCTCGTATGCGCCTTTCAAAAACGCTTCATAATTATCGTAGCCAATTGCAAGTGCCAGCGGTAAACCGATTGCCGACCATACCGAGTAACGGCCGCCAACCCAATCCCACATAGGGAATATATTATCTTTGCTGATACCAAACGTTTCAGCGGCTTCAATATTAGTAGATACACAGACGAAGTTGTATTTAACGTCAGCTTGCATTGCTGACCCTAAAAACCATTCTTTAGCAGACTGAGTATTTCTAAGTGTTTCTTGTGTCGTCAGGGTCTTCGACGAGGTGATCACTAGCGTAGTTTCAGGATTAAGCTGTGCTAATACATCACGTAAGTGACAACCATCAACGTTTGCGACGAAATGAACATTCAGGTTGTCTTGGCGGTAAGGTTTTAACGCTTCAGACATGATTTTTGGTCCTAAAAACGAACCACCAATACCAATGCTAACAACATCAGTAAATACCTTACCTGAGTAACCTTTCTTCTGCCCACTAGACACAGCATCAACAAATGTTTTCATTTGCTCGCGGGTCGCTTCGATTTGCGGCATAACATCTTCACCGTCAACGTACACAGGTTTACCAGAGAAGTTACGTAATGCGGTATGCAATACTGCACGATGTTCTGTTACGTTAATCTCTTCACCTGCGAACATACGATCACGCTGCTCTTCAACCTTTGTCGCTTTGGCCAGCGCAGCTAACAGCTCAATAGTCTCATCGGTAATGCGGTTTTTTGAATAGTCGAGTGTTATCCCGGCTGCTGTCATTGAATAGCGCTGGAAACGTTCACTATCTTGTTCAAACAGCGCTTTCATATGCACTGATTCTATTGCGTTAAAGTGACCCTGAAGATTTTGCCACTCAGTTGAAGACGTTAACATACCTGTAACCCTACCTGTTGATGTTGAAGCTAGTTGTTTAGCGAGCATAGCTAGATGTTGCTAGTCTGGGCTTAGCTTTAATATTAGCCATGAGAAAAGCCATTATTAAGTAAGCTTAGTTTATAGCGACTATATGAAGATTGTAAGTACAAAAATAAAGGGATGTAAGCGTGAAAGTTTTCATCGGACAGAAAAAATATTCTTTGAATTCTCAGGAGATTAAGGCCAACATAGGAAAGTGTTTGACCTTTCGGTCAATGGCGTTAACAATAAGTTCATCATCTCGAGAATCCTAACCATCATGACAACTACCGACAACACTAAGCAATCTAACAGGGATAAGAAGCAGCAACAATTGCTCGACGCAGCGGAAAAACTCTTCTCACAAACGGGTTATGACGGCGCCAGCATGAGCATGATCGCCAAAGAGGCAAGCGTACCTAAGGCTAACGTGCTGTATTATTTCAAAAATAAAGACAGCCTATACGAGGCGGTACTTGACCGAATTGTTGCACAATGGAATTTAGGGTTAGAAAACATCACACCAGATGACGATCCGGCGGTTGTTTTATACAACTACATTAAAAGCAAGATTAAGCTCGCTATCGAGCAACCTATGCAGTCACGTTTATTCGCTTCAGAAATTATTCGTGGTGCCCCGTATTTACAAGGCTATCTTCGTAACAGCGCACGTCCTTGGATTCGCGAAAAATCTGCATTGTTTCAAGCATGGATCGACGCAGGAAAAATGAATGCCATCGACCCTCAACATCTCCTATTTGCGATATGGTCAACGACACAATATTACGCCGATTTTGAAGCAGAGGTATTGTTAGTACAAAACAAATTAGAATATGAAAACAGCGACGTTGAGAAGATTACTCAATCCATTGCTCAATTGATTTTAACTGGCGTAGGCTTAGCCATTCCTGAATAGCGCTCAATAACTCAAAACATCCCCAAAAAAACAATAAGAAAATAAATTGAAAGAAGGAAAATCCCCATCATGACCGCCATGACACCCGAAACATTTACTACACCTGACTTATTTGACGAATGTCGAGATCAAGTTCAAGTGCCTGACAGTGGCTTAATGCATTTTGGTGGGAATAAGAGGTTTATCGGTCAAGCCGTCACGGTTACCTGTCCTGATGATAACTCTTTTGCTGTTGAGGCGCTCAAGCAAGACGGCAAGGGTAAAGTCCTTGTTATTGATGGTAATGCCAGTAAACAGTTCGCTTTCATTGGCGATATTATGGCAGACAACGCCATTAAAAATAATTGGGCAGGGGTGATTGTAAATGCTTGTTGTCGCGACATTGAAATTCTATCAGAAATGGATCTCTCCGTGATGGCATTGGGTGTTACGCCAAGAAGTACGGTAAAAAAAGGCAAAGGAGAAACTGGTCAACCGGTATCATTGCTAAACACTACCATCGAGCAAGGTGATTGGATTTATGGTGATCTGAACGGCATTCTAATCAGCAAATATTCACTTCTTTAGCGTATATTTTCGGCTTAAACTAACGGCTTAAATTTGAAATAATTTAAGCCGCGATAAAGCGAAGCCAAGCTAAACAATAACAAAGCTCCATCACATTTTTATCAACAATTCCCTATTGCTCCACACTTAAATTCAAAGATTTTTCCACACCAACGAAGTGCAAAATTGCACTATGTTGGTGAAAAAGCTCGTCTGAGTTCATGCATTAGCTTTTCGTCAATGGCTCCTTACCCCACACAGAACTGACCGATCGGACAGGCAAATCTTCGGTGGCACTATTATTGCTAGCCTAATACTATTTTAGTCCGACAATAAATCTGTTTATCCGTGGTAAGTCTCATGAATATTTATCATTACCAAATCTCAGATTGACCGATCGGTTAGTTGTGTGAAATATTAACCACCATGGAAAAATACCCTAACAACAAAAATGCAGTATTCTGTGACCATGGGACTAAGTCGTGGCGACTCACTGATCTCGGCTCGCTTTCAAGCTATAGACTTGCAGTTAAGGATTTATTTGCAGTCGCGGGCGAAAAGAATGGCGCAGGAAATCCCGATTGGTTTGTAGAAGCAGTAGCGGCGACAGAAACAGCTACCAGTGTCCAAAAACTTATGGCACAGGGCGCTGAATTCGTTGGCTTTACGCATACCGATGAGCTTGCCTATAGCTTAGAAGGAAACAACTTACATTATGGTGCAGCCGAAAACCCCTCGCTACCGGGCCACGCCTGTGGCGGTTCAAGCATGGGATCTGCAGCAGCTGTCGCTGCAAACTTGGCAGACATCGGTTTAGGAACCGATACAGGTGGTTCTATTCGTGTACCGGCGAGTTATTGTGGTTTGTACGGTATTAGGCCAAGTCATGCCGTTATCGAAAGCGATGGATTAATTGGACTTGCACCCAATTTTGACACCATTGGCTGGTTTACAAGAAGTGCTGAGTTATTAGCAACTACAGGGGATGCTTTACTTCCCAAACAGCCCGCAAATACCGTTGATGAATTACTCGTATGTGATGCACTTTTCGATCTCGTCGAGCCGTCTCTCGCAGAACTTCTGAAAACAGAGTTGTCCGTAATCAGCAAGTGCTTTAAGCGTGTTACGCATATTAGCCTTGATCAGAGATTATTAAGCGAGCTGGCGGACACATTCAGAATATTGCAGGGTCGGAGCATCGCGGAAACACACCGACAATGGATAGAAGAACAGCAGCCGGTATTTGCGCCTGCAATAGCCCAGCGCTTTAACATGGCATTGGCATTAACAGCACAAGAGCAACACGCGGCAGAAAGTACTCAACAAGCTTTCAAAACAGTACTTAGCGAACACCTAACGGCGACAAGTGCATTGTTCTTGCCCACTACACCATGTATCGCGCCAAAACTTGCTGAGGATACTAGTGAGCTTAGAATGAAAATATTAACCTTAACCGCGATAGCTGGGCTTACAGGCTCTGCACAGGTGCATTTGCCTCACTTATCCGTTCCTTCATTCAATGAAGTATTGAATAAAGAAATACACGCTCCTTATGGTTATTCACTATTAATGGCTCCTGGCCAAGATAGAAGCTTATTGTCACTGGCAACAAAGCTTGCAAAAAGTTAAAGGATACGTCCATGACTCAGCAACAAATTGCATTTACCGCGCCGCACAAAACCGCTACAGAAGCCGGAATGTTCATTCTTCAGCAAGGCGGCACCGCGACCGAAGCCATGGTAGCTGCAGCAGCAACCATTAGCGTTGTCTACCCTCATATGAACTCGATCGGCGGAGATAGCTTCTGGTTAATTGATAAACTTGGCAGCGCACAACCGTTCGCGATAGACGCCTGTGGCGCTTCTGCCAGTAATTTAACCCCTTATGGTTTGCTCGACACAATCCCTGAACGCGGCGGTTTAAGTGCTATCACTCAAGCAGGAACAATCCGAGGTTGGCAGCAAGCGCTAGCGTCGGATGAAAACGCAAAATTACCACTGTCGGTCATTCTGTCGCCCGCTATTGACGCCGCAAAAAACGGATTTACGATCACTGAAAGCTTGCAAGCGGGAGGTAAAAAATTATTTTCAGTCATTGAACGCAATGCAACGTTCAAAGCACTCTACGAGCCAAATGGAAGTCCGCTACAGCAAGGCGACACTTTCACTAATCCCGCGCTAGCTAACGTATTTGAATATTTAGCGAAACATGGACTTTCTGCTTTTTATGAAGGAGAACTTGCTGAAAGCTTTGCTAAAGATTTAGAGGATGCTGGTAGTCCTTTAACATTAGAAGACATAAGCTCAACACAAGCCAGCATTGTGTCGCCACTAAGAGCACAAGTACAAGGTGTTGATTGCTATAATTTACCAGCGCCGACACAAGGTATTCATTCATTAGTGATTCTCGCGTTGGTCGACCGCCTGAAAGACAAAGCAACCGAGGACATTGATTGGTTGCACCTTATTGTCGAAGCGACAAAGCAAAGTTTTCACTTGCGCCCACAACTCTGGGCAGACCCTAATAACGTCAGCCCGCTTTACGACAAAGTCTTATCAGAGCATACACTTAGCGAACTTGCTGGCAATATTTCTATGGCGAAAGCAGAAGCCTGGCCATTCAATGCCAAACCCGGAGACACCGTATGGATGGCAGCCCGCGATCAACATGGCCAAATGGTGAGTTTCATTCAAAGTATTTACTGGGAATTTGGCTCAGGCGTTGTCATGCGCGACGGTGGCTTTACTTGGAACAACCGCGGCGTAAGCTTTTCGCTAAATAATGACCACATTAATGCGCTAGCACCCAACAAAAAGCCAGCTCACACCCTCAACCCAGCATTTGCACGCTTCCACGATGGCAGACGATTAGCTTATGGAACTATGGGTGGAGAAGGACAGCCGCAAACACAGGCGAAAGTATTTAGTGATTACACTTGGCGCAACCAAAGTATCGCACAAGCAGTGGCAGCACCTCGCTGGCTACTGGGGCGCACATGGGGAGATACCAGCACGAACCTGAAGGTTGAACAAAGTTTGGCTGACAGTCTTGGCACTGAGCTCGATCGCTTAAAGCATAGATGGCAAGCAGTTGCAGACTGTAATGAAATGATGGGGCACGCTGGTGCCATACTGGATAAACCAAACGCAGATATTGATAGCGATACCGAAGGCGCTAATGCAACCAAGACTCGCTCAGTAGAAGCAGCCTCTGATCCGCGCTCAGACGGTAGTGCGCTCGTCGCTACAATCTCTGTGACTCAATAAAATATTAATTTAATAAAGAAGTTAGGAAGTTAAATGACTGAATTAATTCAGCAATGGCCAATTATTTTGGCGTTAGTCGTTACCGGTGTTGCCGCTGGTATTCTAGCAGGGCTATTTGGTGTCGGTGGCGGTATCGTTATCGTGCCTGTATTGTACTTTTTACTGCAAGGGTTTGGCGTAAGTGCTGAATCAGCCATGATGATCGCCACAGCGACATCGCTTGCCACCATTGTTCCTACTTCAATTTCCTCCATTCGATCCCATCATGCCAAGGGTAATGTTGATATTGAATTATTAAAGTATTGGTCTGGTTTTATTCTCATACTAGCCGTTGGAGGAAGCTTGTTGGCACACGCAGTTAAAGGCAATGCGCTAACGTTAATGTTCGCTTCAATCGCGATATTAGTCAGCTTGAACATGCTGTTTCGCGCTGGTGCTCCTGCATTGGCACAGCAGTTACCAGGTAAAGTGGGCCAGGCTGCGATGGCTTCTACCGTCGGTGGATTATCGGTAATGATTGGCATTGGCGGCGGTACTATTGGCGTGCCCCTACTCACCGCATTTAACGTTCGCGCACACGTTGCGGTAGGTACTGCTGCTGTGTTCGGTTTACTGATTGCGCTACCGGGTGTATTAACCCTACTAGCCGTAGGTCAAACACCTACTGATGCGCCCGTTGGCACATTCGGTTTAGTTAATTTACCCGCCTTCCTCTTGATTATTCCATTGACCATTTTGTTTGCGCCTGTGGGCGTGAAAATTGGCAGTAAGTTAAATCAAAAGCAATTAAAACAAGCCTTTGCTGTAGTGCTGATGCTGACAGGTATTCGCATGTTTAGCCAAGCAATGGGAGTCTAAACATGTCATCACTTAACAACTTTTATAGCACAACAGTAGATACGCAGACGCTTAACCCACCACAACGCTTATTAATGGGCCCTGGTCCTATCAATGCCGATCCCCGTGTTTTACGAGCAATGTCCGCGCAGTTAATTGGTCAATACGACCCTGCCATGACAGGCTTTATGAATGAAACAATGGCACGTTATCGCGAGGTGTTTAAAACGCAAAATCAATGGACCATGCTTATTGATGGCACCTCTCGAGCAGGGATTGAAGCGGTATTAATTTCAATCTTAAGACCTGGTGACAAGGTCTTGGTGCCAATCATGGGCCGTTTTGGTCATCTATTAACGGAGATTGCACAACGTGCACAAGCTGAAGTGCACACCATTGAAGTACCCTGGGGCGAAGTATTTAAACCAGAGCAAATCGAAGATGCCATTAAGAAGGTGCAACCACGCGTGTTGGCGATGGTACAAGGCGATACATCAACAACCATGAATCAACCACTGGGTGACATTGGCGAAATTTGTCAGCGACACGATGTCCTTTTCTACTGTGATGCAACGGCTTCCATTGTCGGCAATGAACTACCAGTGGACGAGTGGAAACTTGATGCACTTTCAGTCGGGTTACAAAAGTGTTTAGGTGGCCCATCTGGCTCTGCACCGATAACACTCAGCGATAAATGTGTCGATTGGATACGCACCCGTAAGAAAGTCGAAGCAGGCATTCGAACAGAAGCGCATAAAGATGGCGTTGAACCTTTCATTCGTTCCAACTATTTCGACCTCGGCATGATCATGGATTACTGGGGTGAAGAGCGACTTAACCATCACACAGAAGCCACCAGCATGCTGTTTTGCGCTTCTGAGTGCGCTCGAATTGTGCTCGAAGAAGGCGTCGACAATGTCGTAGCTCGTCACAAACTTCATGGCGATGCCATGCTCGCTGGCGTTCAAGCGCTAGGGTTAAAAGTCTTTGGCGATATCAGTAACAAAATGAACAATGTTGTAGGTGTCTACATCCCTGACGAAGTCGATGGCGACCAAGTTCGCGGACAAATGCTCACTGATTTTGGCATCGAGATCGGCACCTCATTTGGGCCACTACACGGCAAAATTTGGCGTATCGGGACCATGGGCTACAACGCCCGCAAAGATGCAGTATTGCAAACGCTTGCCTGCTTAGAGGCTTGCTTGCATGCCAACGGCTATAAAGGTCCTAAAGGTGAAGCGGTGATCGCGGCACTTGCGCATTACAGCCAAGCATCTCCTATTTCAGTGAGCTAGTAAGAGATGCAAACACTTGACCAAACGGTGGTAAAACATCATGGAAAACGTGCATTAGAGCGCTGTCAAAGCTTAGCAGGTATCAGTGAGATGGATGGCGCGATCCTGCGTCAATACTTAACACCCGAACACAAACGTTGTAATCAGCTCGTCGCTATTTGGATGGAGGAGGCGGGTATGGACACGTGGCAAGATGAAGTCGGTAACCAATGGGGATGCTTAGCATCAGATAACCCTGGGGCAAAGCGGCTTGTCATAGGCTCACATCTCGACACTGTGCCAAACGCAGGGGCATTTGATGGCATTTTAGGGGTTTTGCTCGCGATAGAACTCGCTGATATCGCTCATCAGCAGGGAATTAACCTGCCTTTCCACCTCGATATCGTCGGGTTTTGTGACGAAGAAGGCACTCGCTTCGCAACTACCTTAATTGGCTCTAAAGCGCTAGCAGGGAACTTTGACCCGGGTTGGCTTGATCTCACAGATGTTAATGGCGTTTCCATGTCAGAAGCACTAACAGCTTTTGGTCTTTCGCCCGAAGATGTCGGCAATGCAAGGCTCCCTAAAGATGATGTATTTGGTTATTTAGAGGTTCATATTGAACAAGGACCGGTGCTAGAGGCGGCTGACCAAGCTTTAGGTGTCGTATCTGCTATTGCAGGTGCAAAGAGAGCCGTAATCGAATTTATCGGGCAAAGTGATCACGCTGGCACAACACCGATGGATATGCGCAAAGACACCACTGTTGCGGCAGCAGAGCTCACCATCGCAATAGAACAGATTGCAAAACAGTGTCAGCACAATGAAGTTGCAACAGTGGGTTATATTAACGCCAAACCGGGTGTAGCCAATGTCATCTCGGGATATAGCGCAGTGAGTTTAGATGCCCGTGCACAAAGCGATGATGACCTCGAGCTCTTGCTATATAAAATTTCCCGCACCGCCAAAGCCATTGCCAGTGAACGTCAACTCGAGCTGAGTTGGCAGTGGACTCACGAAGCAGAAACCGTCGCGTGTGATACCAAATTTCAACAGCAATTACTCGCTGCTTGTCATGCAAACGGTGAAGATTCACCAGTACTAACTTCAGGTGCTGGACACGACGCTATGGCAATCGCACCAATATGCCCTGTAGGCATGCTGTTTATCCGTAGCCCAGGTGGTATCAGCCATCACCCCGCAGAATCAGTGATTCCTGAAGATGTCGAGAAAGCACTCGCGGTGATGTATTCTGCAATATCATCTATTGATTAACGAACGATCTACTAAAAAAGGCAAGTCACTTGTTTCTGTCAAATAACAAGTGGCTTCCCGCCCTTATCAAGCAAAAACTCAAAATAACCGATCGGTCAAATAAAATTAATTTAACAATTCCACGATAAATGCTTCTTAACTAATTTGGCTAGCAAAACCGGAAAACTCTATAAGCTTATAAACTTGCTATTCATGCAACTAAGGTTTTGATTATTAATCCAAAAGCTTTCTAGTATTTGGAGAATTTATGAAAACAATAAAAACAGCGTGTGCATACTTTTTATGGTCTTTTCAACAACGAAGTAAAGCTACCTTGAAATCAATCAAATCTCTAGCTATCCACCCGTTATAAAAACCAGCAACTCGATACAAATTTGCGACCCCATATGTCGAATTGATGCAATATTGCTCGCCTTATCTAAAAAACCATGTTATTAATTTTACCAAATTGACCGATCGGTCAATTTGGGTATATGAATTGCTACGTATTTAAGTAAGTTTTAAAACACTAAAGGCATCTAAGCAAATAGTTACACGCGGTTAGTTCGCTTAACACGTTGAAAAACAAAGCATAGATGAATAAAAGATAGAAGGTTATACGTTACTGTGATCCAGTTTTTACTTAATGAAACGCCCCAAGCGGTTGAAAACTGCTCCCCAAACATGACCGTTTTGGAGTGGTTACGCACCAAAATGAGGCAAACAGGCACAAAAGAGGGTTGTGCAACTGGCGACTGTGGCGCTTGTACGTTATTAGTTGGCGAAGAGCATTCAGATGGCCAATGGCACTACAAAACCATGAATAGTTGCTTATTACTGGTTGGTAATGCGCATGGAAAGCATATCATTACGGTAGAAGCAGTTACGCGCGGCATGCATTTGACTCCCGAAGAATTACACCCTGTGCAAAGAGCTATGGTGGAGTGCCATGGTTCACAATGTGGATTCTGTACTCCAGGTTTCATTATGAGCTTGTTGGCCCTTTATATTAATCACGAGCAATATCCTGGACAAAAAGCTGTGATTCACGCGCTAGGGGGTAACTTATGCCGATGTACCGGTTATAGCCCTATCTTAAAAGCTGCAGAGCAAGCTTATGAATATGAGCGTTCGCAGGAACCTTGGTCGGCGGTGGCAAAAGCTTTCAAGCAAACGCTTAACCAACAAAGCACATCAAATACGCCATCATTGATTAATGGGCAAAGTAACTTCCTTTTACCGCAATCTTTGAATCAGTTGTTAACACTTAAAGCAAATCACCCAGAAGCCCACATCGTTGCTGGGGCTACCGATTTGGCCATTGAAATAAGCCAACAATTATTGAGCCCAAAAACCATGATTTCGGTTACACAAACACCAGAGCTCACTGAAGTTATCGAAACAAGAAGCCAATTTACTATCGGTGCAGCGGCGCCATACGAGAAGTTTATAGGTCAACTATGTGAGCACTACCCTGAAACGGCAGAGCTATTTGAACGATTAGGCTCAACGCAAGTGCGAAACGGCGGAACTCTAGGAGGAAGTTTAGGTAATGCTTCTCCAATAGGTGACCCTGCGCCAATGCTCATTGCGTTAGGTGCCAGTATCGAATTGCAAAGCCTAGAAGGTACTAAAATACTTAATGTTGAGGACTTCTTTATCGGTTATCGCGAAACCGTCTTAGCTGAAAATGAAGTAATTACCAAAGTAATCATTCCAAAGCGCAGTGCGAACTTAACACTCGCTTGTCATAAAGTAACAAAGCGTTTTGAAGACGATATTTCCACCGTCTGCCTCGCCATAGCAATAGAGCATAAAAATCATGTCATTACCTCTGTTCGCCTTGCTATGGGTGGTATGGCGGCGGTTCCTAAACGGGCCAGTCAAATGGAGCAACAGCTCAGAGGCGCTAAGTTTGAAGCTCAGAGCTTTACCACTGCTGGTGAATATGTCAGCCAAGACTTTCAGCCGTTAACCGACGTTAGAGCAAGTGAAGACTATCGTTTAAAAGTGACTCGCAACCTAATGCAACGCGTGGGTTTAGAGTTTTGTCAGCAAATTCCAACGTCACTAAGGATTGCACATGCGTCACTTTGAGATTGATAAAGAGCAAGGCTCAGTAACTGGCAAAAACGCTCGAACCTCGACATACATCGGTAAATCAACAATTCACGAAAGTGCGATTAAACAAGTATGTGGCAACGCTAATTACATTGACGACAATGCCGAGCCGAGTAACTGTTTGCATGCTTATCCCGTATTAGCGCCAATTGCATCGGGTGTGATAGCGCATATCGACGAATCAAAAGCGTCGGCTCTGCCGGGTGTTAAACGTATTTTCTCAGCTAAAGATGTACCAGGAAAAATAGATATCGGTCCTATTTTTCCCGGTGATATTCTGCTGACGGACAAAGAGATTCAATATCATCATCAACCTGTTTTATTGGTCGTCGCTGACAGCTATGAAACGGCTAGAAAAGCAGCAAGGCTAGTTGAAATTCAGTGTGATGAGTCTGCACCTATCATCGATATTGAAGACGCTATCACGCAAAAAAACTGGGTACGCCCACCTCATTCATTACAACGAGGCGACGCACACACAGCGATAGAAAATGCGCCACATAGCATACAAGGCGCATTGCACATTGGCGGACAAGAACATTTTTATCTTGAAGGTCAAATTGCTCTGGCACAACCGAATGAAGATGGTGGAATGTTCATTCAATGTTCAACCCAACATCCAACCGAAGTGCAACACTTGGTCGCCAAGGTGCTCAATCAAGCCTACAACTTTGTTACTGTCGAAATGCGCCGCATGGGTGGCGCGTTTGGTGGGAAAGAAACCCAAGGGGCACCATGGGCTTGTCTAGCGGCTATCGCAGCTTATCACTTGGGCTGTGCAGTTAAGCTGCGCCTTGCACGGGCTGATGATTTCAGGCTAACAGGCAAGCGCCATCCATTCTTCAACCAATATCACGTAGGGTTTGATGACAACGGCGTTATTGAAGGCGCTCATATCGAAGTCAATGGTTACTGTGGCTATTCTCCGGATCTATCAGATGCGATTGTAGACCGTGCAATGTTTCATGCTGACAATGCCTACTACTATCCAGCAGCGAAAATTGAGGGAAATCGCTGTAAAGTCAATACTGTCAGTCACACGGCATTCCGCGGATTTGGTGGTCCACAGGGACTTATCACAGCAGAGCAAATCGTGGATGATATCGCAATCGCTATCGGTAAAGATCCACTGGACGTACGTAAGGCTAACCTCTACAAGCCAGGTCGAGACACCACACCATATCATCAAAAAGTTGAGCAACATGTGCTGCTTGAGATGATGGAACAAGTCGAGGAAAACGCACAATACAGCAAGCGGAAAGCTGCGATTAAAGCCTTTAATCAGCAATCGCCAGTGATCAAAAAAGGCTTGGCGATGACACCGGTAAAATTTGGTATTTCGTTTACGGTTCAGCATCTTAACCAAGCAGGCGCGCTAGTAAATATTTATTCAGATGGTTCGATTCATCTGAACCATGGTGGTACCGAAATGGGGCAGGGCCTGAATACCAAAGTGGCGCAAATAGTTGCACACGCATTTGGCGTTGACGTCGAACGTGTTGGTCTTACCGCAACGCGCACAGATAAAGTTCCAAATACCTCACCAACGGCAGCATCAAGTGGTACCGATTTAAATGGCATGGCGGCACTCAATGCTGCAAATACCATTAAAGATCGACTGATTAGCTTTATCGCTGAGCATTTTGACGTGGATGCAAGCAGCATTCAATTTACCAACAATCTGGTGCAGTATGACGGTGGACAAATCGACTTTGGTGATTTAGCGAACCTCGCTTATCTCAATCGTATTTCTCTGTCGTCAACGGGCTATTACGCCACGCCCAAAATTCACTACGACCGCGAGAAAGCACAAGGTAGACCTTTCTTTTACTTTGCTCACGGCGTGTCATTAAGTGAAGTGGAAATCGATACACTTACCGGCGAAAACACCGTTGTGCGTGCCGACATATTGCACGATGTTGGCAATTCGATTAACCCAGCGCTCGACATCGGCCAAATAGAAGGGGCGTTTATCCAAGGCATGGGTTGGCTCACCACGGAAGACTTACAATGGAAAGACAACGGTGAATTAGCGAGCTTTGGACCTGCTACATACAAAATACCAGCCATTGGCGATACACCAGCAGAGTTCAATGTTGAACTTTTTGATTCTGCAAACCCTGAGGCATCGGTATTTCGTTCGAAAGCCGTAGGCGAGCCACCTTTCATGCTAAGCGTTAGCGTTTGGAGTGCAATTCGTGACGCACTGGCCAGTATCAACGATTATCGTTATATGCCGGCACTCGATACACCTGCCACCCCTGAGCGCGTCCTGTTAGCTGTAGAAGATGCACTACAGTGGCAACGCCAGAACAGTGCAGAAAAAAGCGCATAAAGAGTGGTGCACAATGATGAATAGAGATAAGCCAAATAGTCGGGAAATGCAAAGCAAGCCACTTAGTCGCTCTTTAAACCAGACCATTAGCGGTTTTCATCAGCAGAGCTGGTCGCAAGCTATTGCCAAGTTAGAGCAAGCAGGTACCGATTACGTTATCGCGACAATTGTAGGTACAACTGGATCTACCCCACGTGCAGCAAGCAGCAAAATGGTGATAACAGCCTATGATATTTTCGACACACTCGGCGGTGGGCATCTAGAATACAAAGTAATTGAACATGCGCGTAAGTTATTACTGCAAGGTGAAACAACGCAAGACCTGTCTCATTTTCAGCTTGGCGCAAATTTAGGGCAATGCTGTGGTGGCGCTGCAGTGGTGATGTTTGAAACCATGGTCTGTCAAAAATTGAGGCTTAACGTCTATGGTGCTGGGCATGTCGCCCAAGCATTGATACCGATTCTTGGGCAATTGCCTGTGCGCATTAATTGGATCGATAACCGAGCTGATATTTTTCCGGAGCATATGCCTGAGAATGTCATCAAAGTCGTTGATGAAGAGCCCGTAGAACAAGCTAAAATAGCCGTTGATAACATGGCGCACCTCATCTTAACCCACAACCATCAATTAGATTTTGCGCTGGCCGAAGCAATAATTAAAGCAGGCAATGCCAGTTGGCTAGGTGTTATTGGCTCTGAAACTAAAGCCAAACGCTTTAAACACCGCTTAGCACACAGAGATTTCAATCAAGAACAGATAGCTCAAATGACCTGCCCAGTAGGCTTAAGCAATGTCAGCGGCAAGCTGCCAATGGAAGTCGCTGTTTCAATCGCCGGCGAGATCATCAACCTGTATCAATCTGCCCATACTGGATTTAACCAAGCTGACTCAGGTCACGAAGGAAATACAAGCACCAAGAAACGAGAAGGGTTACAGTGGCAAAGTCTACAGCAATCACTCAAATTGACACCTGACTCGCCAGCTATGCGCCCGAGAAGTGCAACACAAACAATAGAATTAAGGTCGGTTAAAGAGGAACATCAATGACACTTAATGAACTCAACAATTTAAACGCTGGCGACGCATACAAAGCATTTGAGACGTGTTGTGTCGCGCCGCGCTGGGTAGATGCCATGGTGAATGCACGACCTTTTGAATCTGAAGCGCAAGTATATAAGCATGCGGATACCATTTGGGCACAATTATCTGAACCCGATTATTTAGCCGCTTTTGAAGGACACCCACAAATAGGTGATGTTTCAACATTACGCGCTAAGTATGCCAATACGGCTGAAAAAGCAGGTCACGAACAATCAGGTATGCAACAAGCAAGCGATGCCGTGCTTGAGCAAATGATGACCTTAAATCAAGATTATTTAATGAAATTTGGTTTTATTTTTATCGTCTGTGCGACAGGTAAGAGTGCTAAGCAAATGTTGGCGCTCATCGAACAACGATTACCAAATGAGCGAGCAAAAGAACTATCAATCGCCGCAGGTGAGCAAGCAAAAATTACCCGAATTCGACTGGAGAAAATACTGTGAGTACCGCTGTAAATAAAAGTCCTATCACGACCCACATTTTAGATACCGCTACAGGCTTACCGGCGAAAAATGTGCCGGTCACTTTATTTCAATTAACGGATGATAGTTGGCAACAAATCGCCCAAGGCACGACAAATCAAGACGGGCGCATTGCTGACTGGCTATCCGATAAAACGATCGATTTTGGTACATATAAGCTTAAATTTGATTTAGACGCTTACTTTAGCCAGATTTCCGAGCAAAATAGCGACACATCACCATTTTATCCCTTTGCAGAAATCTGTTTCCGTCTGCAAGATCAGCGACATCACCATATTCCACTGTTACTTTCACCGTTTGGCTATTCTACTTACCGAGGCAGTTAACATTGAGTCATTGCAATACTCGCGTCATTTGTGGCGACATTTTAGATTTTATTGAAGACCCTGCAATTGCAGGCGACAAAGCACATCGCTTTTTCCCGAATGGGGCATTAGTTATCGAAGCGGGGAAAATCACCCAATTTGGCTTTGAAAAAGATATTTTACCTCAATTGGAAAGCCAATCTGAATCGATAGAATTGGTACGCTACGACGGCAAACTTATCATGCCCGGTATGATAGACACTCACATACACTTGCCACAAACTGAGATGATCGGTGCTTACGGAGAGCAGCTACTTGAGTGGTTAACTGAGTACGCCTTCCCAACTGAAAAGAAATTTTCAGATCGCGCATATGCCAGCAAAGTATCTAAACACTTTATCAATGAACTTTTGCGCAACGGCACAACTACAGCATTGGTTTTTGGTACCGTTCACCCGCAATCTGTCGATGCATTTTTCTCAGAAGCACAACAACGCAAATTGAGAATGATTGCCGGTAAAGTAATGATGGACAGAAACTGTCCTGACGATTTATCTGATTGTGCGGAATCTGGCTACCAAGAATCCAAGGAACTCATCGAAAAGTGGCATAACGTTGATCGCTTAAGCTACGCAGTCACGCCACGCTTTGCACCAACATCAACTCCCGAACAGCTGAAGAAATGCGGCCAACTACTAGAAGAGTACCCAGATACTTATTTGCATACTCACTTATCTGAAAACAAAGATGAATGTGCATGGGTAAAAGAACTTTTCCCAGAGTCAGCCGATTACCTTGGTGTCTATGAAGATGCAGGGCTGGTAAGAAAGCGGGCCGTATTTGCTCACGGTATTCATTTATCTGAACGAGAACTTAGTTGTATTGCAGATAACGACGCAGCAATTGCTCACTGCTCAACGTCAAATCTATTTTTAGGCTCTGGCCTATTCAACTTAAAAGCTTGTGAGAAGCATGGTGTTCGCGTCGGCATGGGCACAGACGTAGGCGCAGGTACCAGCTTTTCAATGCTTCAAACTGGTAACGAGGCATACAAGATTCAGCAGCTTCAAGGTGAAAAGTTCTCAGCCTTTAAAGGACTGTATCTCGCAACGCTTGGCGGTGCTAGAGCGCTCGATTTAGAAGGCACTATCGGTAACTTTAATAAAGGCTGTGAAGCGGACTTTATCGTGCTTGATAGCGAAGCAACACCATTTATTAAGTTCAGACTCGCAAAAGCCAAAACCTTACATGAACGTCTTTTCGCCTTAATGATGTTAGGTGACGATCGTTGTATTGAAGCGACCTATATTCTCGGCGAAAACCAATATCGCCGCGATCGCACACCGCAATTTGTCGAAACGACCAGCTAATAAAAGAGAGTATTTAAACGCTAATGGAACATTATTTCTTTGAAGTCGCTCACTTAGTTTTACGCTATTTTCATGTCGTAGCAGGTATTGCATGGATCGGCGCATCATTCTACTTTGTTTGGCTGGACAATAACTTACAAGAGCCTCCGCAATGGAAAAAAGATAAAGGTATTCGCGGTGATTTATGGGCTATTCACGGCGGTGGCTTTTACGAAGTTGCTAAATACCAGAATGGCCCAGAGAAAGTGCCGAGCACATTGCACTGGTTTAAATGGGAAGCCTACACCACATGGATAACCGGTACTTTATTACTGAGTTTACTCTACTATGTAGGCGCTGAAGCTTATCTTATTGATGTCAGTAAGGCCGAATTAAGCCAACCTGTTGCCATCGCCAGTTCGATTGCCTTTATCACGCTGGGATATGGGCTTTACCGTGCACTGTGCAAAAGCCCACTGGTTAAGAATGGATTAGCATTTACTTTTACCATAATTTTGCTAATCGCACTCTTTGCTTGGGGTTTAGATAAAGTCTTTACCGACCGTGCGGTGTATATTCACATAGGTGCGTTAATTGGTACTTGTATGGCGGGTAATGTTTACCACATTATTATGCCAAGCCAACGCTATATGGTTGGTGAAGTTGAAGCTGGTCGCATACCTGAACCGACACCTGGGCTCAATGCAAAGCAAGTATCCGTGCATAATAACTACGCCACGTTGCCGATTATTTTTATCATGATCAGTAATCATGCGTCGTTCACTTTTAGTCATGAGTTTGGCTGGCTAATTCTTGTGGCATTGTTTGTTATTGGTATGTGGATTCGCCATTTTTTCAATCTCAAACATCAAGGTGTCTACAAGCCACAAGTGTTAGTCAGTGGTATTGCGGCATTTTTCATACTCATGCTAGCAGTCGCTCCTTGGCACTTGCTAGAAACTAAAAAAACTCAAGCAAACAGCTCAACTAATACCACGCAATTGCAATCACTAGTGTCCAATGACCAAGCGTGGCAAATCATCGATCGCCACTGTACTGAATGTCACAGCGAATCACCGCGTTCTAAGATGTTCAGTGCAGCCCCTAATGGCTTTGTATTGGACTCGCTGGGTGATGCTCGCAAAGTGATGGGACTTATTCACAGTCGTGCCATTGTCACTAAAGACATGCCACTGGGTAACCTTACCAAAATGAGTGATCAAGAACGTGCCCAATTAGCACAATGGCTAGCGCAGCAAAATAAGGAGTAGGTGATGACAAGAAGTTCAGCAGATAGCCGCCAAAATACTCATCAACGTAACTCAGGTCAACACTATCCAAGAAATATGAAGGGCTATGGCAGCAAGCCGCCACATGCAAATTGGCCGAATAACGCTAGAATCGCGATTCAGGTGGTAATGAACTACGAGGAGGGCGGTGAAAATTCAGTCCTCCATGGCGATTCTGCTGCAGAAACGTTTTTGTCCGAGATTATTAACGCACCTCATGTCGAAGACCGCCATATGAGTATGGAATCGATATATGAATATGGCAGCCGAGCAGGTGTATGGCGCCTGCTGCGCCTGTTTGAAAAATATAATATCCCAATCACCATATTTGCTGTCGCTATGGCACTTAAACGTCATCCAGAAGTAGCAAAAGCTTGTATAGAGCAAGGACATGAAATCTGTAGTCATGGTTTGCGTTGGATAAATTATCAAGACGTTGATATCGACACAGAGCGCCAGCACATGAAAGCTGCAATTGATATTATCGAGCAAATAACGGGTGAGAAGCCGAAAGGCTGGTATACCGGTCGCACTAGCCCAAATACAGGTAAGTTAGTCGCCGAGAATGGTGGCTTTGTTTACGATGCAGATGATTATAGCGACGACCTGCCATTTTGGCGCGTTGTCGATAATAAACCTCAGCTTATTGTCCCATATACCTTAGATACCAACGATATGCGATTCGCTGCCGTACAAGGTTTTAATGCTGGCGATCAATTCTTCAACTATTTGAAAGATGCTTTTGACGCACTCTACGAGGAAGGCGACCCAAATGGTGAAAACACACCAAAAATGCTGTCGATTGGTCTTCACTGTCGTTTAATCGGCAGGCCCGGCCGTATCAAATCGCTTGAGAAGTTCTTTCAGTACGCTCAATCGTTCGAAGATGTTTGGTTTGCTCGGCGCATAGATATTGCCGAGCATTGGCATAAAGAGCACCCCTTCAAGTGACTAAACCCGCAATTCTGAATTAGAGAGTTGTTATTGCTGGATAAAATTTAGATAATTCGTTCATTCTTATCATTAAGTTAGATTGAAATGAACACCACCGATAACGCTCCTCTGCTTTCAGAAACCGTAGAAAAGGTACTTAAGCAATCTGCTATTCCTGCAGCACTGACGATTAACGAGTGCGCAAAAGTTGTCGCGATGAGCGCCACTTCATTTCGACGCAAGCTAGCCCAAGAAGAAACGAGCTTTAAACTGATTCAACAGAAGTACCTCAATGAACTATGTGTCAGAGCGTTACTCACTAAGCAAGATAAAATAGATAAACTTGCCGTCTCATTAGGCTATTCAGAGCGAGCTACGTTTGAGCGTGCGTTTAGGCAAAAGTTTGGCCTAACACCACACCAATTTAGAGAGTTGTCTATTCAGCATAGCGCGCTGGGGTATCAAAAAGATTTGGTTGCCGCAGCTAAAAACCTCACACCGATGCCCAAAAGCTGCAAACAACTGCTCAAAGAAAAAGAGCAAAATAGTCTAGATTTGGAAGTCATCACGAACATCGTTAATCAAGATCCAATACTGTCTGCTCGTGTCATCGGCCAGGCCAGTAAAGCGGTATACGGAAAAACCCCTAATGGTGTGAAAGAAGCGATCAGCCGTAACTTAGGGATAAATACAGTGATCAATCTAGCGGTTGTCTATGCGTTAAATGACGCGATGGCTGAAAAGGTCGACCCGCTTGTACTCTTACGCTATACCGCAGCATTTGTTTTTGCACCTAAGCTTTTCCAAAAAGTTCGTCAATCAACCCAGCATCATGCTTTTTTACAGAACACGCTAGATGAACAAGTACTTGCATTTGGTTTGTTCGGGGTTTTATTGCTAACTCAAGAGGATACGAGCATTCATCAATTGGTGTGTCACAGCGTTCAAGGAATTGATGATATATCCAGCCTTAACAATCACCTGCGTAAAAGCTTGAAGGTGAGCTTATTCGCCAGCTCTTCGTTGCTCTTGTCTCTTTGGCACATTGACGCGCAAGTCATCAAACAGCTTCATCACCTAGATCAAGTGTGCCAAGGTAAAGCTAAGGCGACAACACATGATGATATTTTATTTTTGATTTTCAACTGTTTATATCGTTATGCAACAGGGCATACTACGGTTGAAGATCTAGTAGAAAAGGCCGAGCTACTGAATATTGAGGGGTTTGAAGAAATAACCGCGGAAATTCAATTTGCTGAATAGTACTCGCGAATTGCTTCCCCAAAGAATGACAAATTGTGGGGGCTGTCACTCAATGAGAAAGCATAAAATATGTAGATTAAGCGCGTCGTCCGATAAGTGCTTTCTTCGACATTATGGCCAATACCGCCAGCATCAATAGCACAACCATAGACGGCTCAGGTACCGCAACTAGCGACACATTATCAATCAAGCCACCAAGTCTGTTTTGCTGACCAAATGACGCAAAGCCTAAGGTCATATCTTCAGAGGTTGCAGTGAATGTGACCGTTTGTAATTGCCAACCGTTAGCATCGCGACGCACACCATCAACAGAATAAAGCGGATCAATGCTAGAATCGAAATCAACCAACGAGTCATACCAATAAACATTAATACCGTTATCGTTTTGGTTATTTGTTCTTGGCTTGTAGAAAAACTCTAGTTGGTACTGACTACCAACAACTAAAGAATCTAACGTTTGCTGCATCATAGAGTTCGATGCACCACCTGGATGAGAATCTAATTCAACATGGTTATCACCATGCTGAGCATTCGTCACTACGTGCTTTTGAAGCTCGATACCACTACCAAAAGCGGTTTCCCAACCAGGAATAATGCTAAACACATCCCAGCCTTTATTCATATTTTCAAAATCACTCAAGTAGCGATTATGTACTTGGCCTTGCGACGTTGAATTGTCGTCAAACGTTAATTGTTCAAAGCTACCGTTAGTAATTAAATTAGCGCTAGCGATATTCACAGCAGCAAAGGCGAACCAAACAGCAACAACTTGTTTGATACCTTTTTTAAAACTTTTTTTGAAACGAGCGAACATAAAAAATCCTTCTACTACATTTACGTTGACATTGTATAAAGTCTGCAGCAGCCAAAATATGGCTAAAGTGTCCAAAATGACTCGATACCTTTATAGATCATCTAGTTGCGAAACCAATTTTCGGAATCAGTAAAACCTATGGCTAAAATAGACCTGCCAGCTTATATAAGCCTAACGTACTTACTGCTATGACAAAAAAGGCACCAAACAGATTATTCATTTTGGTATTTTTAAATTTGCCCAACAGTGTTTGGTTATTCATTGCGATCAATAAGAAGATAGCGACAAATGGCAACAGCAAGCCGTTAGCTGCCTGTGCGAATAAAATTGCGACCATTGGCTTAATACCGAGCGTTGAAAATAACGCTCCACAACCGAGTACTATCAACCACACTAAGCGAAACTTTGTGTGTTTTAAGTCTGTAGACCATCCCATTGCACCGCAAACTGCATAGCTAGCAGCCAAGGGAGCTGCTATTGCACTGGTAATGCCGGCAGCGAAGATACCAAGTGCAAAGAAGTAACGTGCACAATCGCCAAGTACGGGCTGTAGCTGCTGAGATATATTAGCCACATTGATTTCAACGCCCGTATTAAAAAATGCACTAGCTGAAGTACCAACAATAGCTAAGGTAACCAATGCACCTAAACTTATCGACACGGCGGTATCTTGACGACTTTCTTGAATAGCTTGACCACGTTCAGTAGTTTGCCACTTTTCATGCACCATACTGGCGTGGAGGAACAAATTGTAAGGAACTAGCGTAGTACCTACGAGCGCTAACACTGTTAACACCGAGCCTGAAGGCATAGACGGCACGATCCCCCTTGCCATCAACCCAAGATCTGGCTTACTCAAAACTAGTGTAGTTATGAATACGAGAGACATTAACAGCACTAAAACGGTAAATGCTTTTTCCAACACCTTGTAATGCCCAAACCACAATAATGCGCCAGCTATTGCTGCAACGATGAGTGACCAGGTCGTTGTCCCAAAATCAATGATGGCGTTTAAGCCAACAGAAGCGCCAATGATATTGCCTGCTTCATAAGCTGCATTGCCGATACCAATGGCAGCAACAACCAGAATAAGCGCAAGCTTTTGCATCATAGGGGTTGTAATAGAGCATTTAATCGCTTCCGGTAACCCTTGCCCTGTTGCGAGACCTAAACGACCAGACATCTCCTGTAGTACATAGGTTGCCAAAGCTGAGAAGATAACTGCCCAGAGCAACGTAAAACCGAAATTAGCGCCAGCTAAGCTTGCCGTGGTAATAGTGCCAGGACCAATAAATGCAGCGGTAATTAATATACCCGGACCGAGTTTAAATCGCATAAATGACAAAGCCATAGAAGAAAATTGCCTCTACGTTACAACAACGACAAATAAAAACAATCTATCGGCAGTAATCACCTAATTTCAATTGCATCAAATTGGTATAATTCACAATTCTTGGGCTGCTACGAGAATAGGCAACACATTTTAGTCAGCTCTTTAACGCTAGTTGACATAAAATTAAGTATTAACTAAAGGCTATTTCTCACTAAATTTTTAAGTGTTGCTATTGTGGCAACAAGATCGGTTCGCTTAGGGTTGTCTTTAGTTACTTGGCCTAATAGGTGAAGCGCATCTAAATATTCAGCTTGCTCAATAGCTATCTTAGCTCTGCCTAACATCGCCGCTTCTCGATATGCAGGTAAAGCTTCTGCACGGATGTAATATTGTTTTGCTTGGCTAAATCGCTGTTGTTCCCGAAGTAGCTTTGCAATTTCCATTAATGCTTCGCCTTGTGTAGGCGCCAGCTTTACTGCGCTTTTAAGCACTTTTTCTGCTGTTGACAATTGATTCTTTTGGATCGCCAGCCTTGCTTCAGTCACTGCAAGTGTTGCACTTAATTCACTTGAAATTTTCTGCGATTTACTGCGCTTCAACAGTTGTTCAAGATTATCCCACTGTTGCTCTGCAGCTAACCACTTTGTGATCTGTACTAACTCATGCTGGTGTTCCGGCCTAATCGCCTTATTGAGTAACGCAGGATTTGTTAGTATTTCGACAGCCCGCTTTGCACTTCCCGATGTTAAGTGCAGTTGTACTGCAGTCATTAAGTTGTCAGGCGATTTTTCCCCTAACTTAATCGCGCTTTCTAAGCTGCTGACAGCCTGAAGATTGTTACCATTTTGCAGAGCTATTTGACTTCTCATCATCCATAGCGACTTATTCAATGGGTCTTCTTCAAGCAATTGTTCAACTAATGCTGAAGCTTGTAAAAGGGACTTTGAGCGAATCAGCGAAAACAAAAGGCCTTGCTGCCAATCTTTGTTGTTTGCTTCTAGAAATGCTGCTTGACGAAATCCAGCGACAGCCGCAGCTGGATGACCTAGCTGCATATTGACGTAAGCCAACTGGCCTATCACTTGAGCTTTGTTGTTGCCCAACTCGATGGCCTTCTGCAAATGAGGTCGCGCTTTCTTATAGGAACCTTCGCGCAAATATGAAAGAGCAAGAGCATTATGAGCAGGAGCCAGTTCAGGTTCTTTATCGGTCGCCTCTTCAAGTACTCGCTTTGCCTCTTCGTAGTGGTTCAAAGCTAAGGCAATTTGACCACGTAAAAGTAGCATGGCGCCGCTTTCATCATCATTTTTAAATTTTTTAAGCTTTTCGCTTACTACTTGGTAATTTTTTGCTTTAAGAAAAGGCTGTAAATCATATACAAAGCTATTTTCATTAGGTAACAAAGCGCGAGGATTAACAGCATTGTTTTCAATCAGAAATGTCCAGCTTGGTTCGGCTAACGTTAGTTTCAAGTGTTCCGTTGCCATTGCCGTATATGGCAAGCAGCTGGCAAAGAGTAAAGCAATAAAGCCTTTGGCTTTCTTAATTAACATGGCATTTCTCACGCTGAGATATCAATAGGCCAGATGAAACGTGCTTTTACAGCGACGCCTTCTTTCTGTGGAGCAGTAAATTTGCTGCGCTGAATAAGTCGTTGAACTTCTTTTGTGAGTTCTTCATATGGGTTTTCAACAATATGAATAAGGGATACTTTCCCATTGGCATCAATCGTTACGTCAAGTTTTAGGTTCACTTGCTTTACACCACGCCTTTTTAGGCTATCTGGCATGATAATACGCGCTCTCGTAATCAAGCTCGGTAAACTATCTAACTGATTTAAATTGAAAATCTCTATATCAGGGGTGAAGTCATTGAAACTCACTTCATCCATTGTCACTTCAGGCATCTCCGGCTTATCAACATCAATAGTATTAGGCACTTCAATGTCAGGTAACACTGGGCCAGTACCCTCAATAGCAATGTCTAAACTGATATCCTGTTGCTGCTGAACTTGTGGTTGTGATGGCGGTGGGGGTGGTGGTGGTAAAACAGCTCCCAGCTGTCTTATTTCTACTTCCGGCTCTATTAAGTTAGGTAAATACTGCGCAACAATCAGTACAGCAACTAAAGACAGCAAGAAAATCATACTCATTACACTGGTCAATAACCGTTGCTTAAGGAGGTTTAATGGATTTTCAGTAGTGTTTAAGACAGCGTCGGTCACGATAATATCTCGACTTGGGTTAAGGTTTTAGCGAAGCAATACTGACATTGCTAACACCAGCGAGTTTTACTTCGTCGATAACGGCAATAAGTTGCTCTGTTGGTACTTGTTTATCAGCCTGAACCACAACAGGTCGCTCTCCATCAGCATTTGACTGTTCGATAATAGAGCGCACACCAACTACACCAACATTACTGCCGTCATAAACCACGTTACCTTCTGCCGTAATAGCAATTAAGATGACATTTTTTTCTAAAGCGGATGCCGACAATGCCTGCGGCTTATCAACATCAACACCAGTTTCTCTAACGAAAACTGTCGTCACAATAAAGAAAATCAGCAGAATAAAAACCACATCAATCAGCGGTGACATATCAATGCCCTGTGCTGCTTGTTGGTTTTCAAGACGCTGTTTAAGTTTACTCGCCATTAACCAGCCCTTGCCTATTATGGCGGCTAACTAACATGCCATGTATTGTCCAAGCAGGGATCGCACATAACAGTCCTAGCTGAGTCGTTAGTAGTGCTTCACTGATACCTTGACTAAAGAGATCGGTTCCTGTCGCGCCTGTTTGCAAAGCAACAAAACTATTTAAGAGTCCCATGATAGTGCCCAGTAACCCGAGTAAAGGCATAACCGTTATCAAGGTTGGCGTAATGTCTTTGCCATTTTCACCAAGTGCCACAGGGCTCATCAAGAGTGAAAATAGCTGCTGATAACAAACCAGAGCGACAAGTAAGATGATCCAGCAAATACCGCTTTCGACGATTTGAGTTAGAAGGGTTTCAACCATTACGCTGCACTCTTATGTTTAAATTGAACATCTGTTTGCGTGAGCATCAATGCAAAGTTCTCTAACTGGTTGTGATACGCTTTAGCTTTACGCGATAAGATGGCGTGTATTATCAAAGCAGGAATAGCAACCACTAGCCCCATTTCAGTGGTAATTAATGCTTGCGCAATTCCACCTGATACAACCTCTGGATCGCCAGAGCCAAATAGGGTCATCATACGAAAAGTTTCTATCATGCCACTAACTGTGCCTAACAAGCCTAACAACGGTGCCACAGACGCGGTGATAGCAATGGCGGTCAGGCGTTTTTCCAATGTCACTTTATCTTGTTGTAACTGCTGGAATAGCAAATCATCTCGCTCTTGCTCTGAATGAGAAGACATTGCCAATGCTAAGAGACCCTTTTGCATTCTCCCCATCATAGGTTGCACGCTCTCTCCTTTGACAACGGCATCCAACCCAGTTTGTGAAAACAGTTGAATTTTAGGCAGTCGCCACAGTACAAAACCTCTAACAATGGCAATAACCAGGGCAACCAACGCAAAGGTCAGTATAGGAACGATCCATACCCCACCTTTGTGCACGTGATCTAGTATGCTTTCATGTGGCACTTGCGTTAATTTACTCAAACTTGGGTCGAAGCTAAGCTGCACAGTATTCCCTTGCTTTAGTTCAAGTAATGCATTGCTCATACTTTCAGACAAACGTTGTTGAACAACCCATTCATCGTCTAGCATCTCTGCGCGATAGCCTTGTCCGTTGTTAATCATCCAATGCACAGGACCATAGCTAATGAGTTCTGCATTCTCGATTTTTCCGCTTTCAACAACCAACTGCTTCGTTATAAATGCGGGTTCAAACCAAAGCTCGATTTGATCGGTTATTTCAGCAACAACCCCTAGTTTTTGTGCTGTATCTAAGTTTGTATCGTGTTGTTCTGAGTGTAAGCGCAGAAATTGCTGCAAAAGATTTTGCTGATAGCTTTGCTGACTCTGCCAAGTTTTCAAGCGCTCTTGTAACTGACTTAAGTTAAGGTTTTTTTCATCAGCAATTTTACGAGCACTCAGTGTTTTCTTCTCTAGAGAGATCAGCGCATGTTCTAAATCCGTCATTGACTTGGTTAGCCGACTTTTTGATTTAGCAATACTCAATTCAGTTTGGGTTAGCTCGCTCTGAGCTTTACTAATTTTGTTAAGCAAATCTTGCTCAATGTCATTGCTGCCGGCTGCAATAACTTGGCTTGTTACAAGGCTGAAACATAGTAACATGCTAGAGAAAATGAACGACGTAAACTTGTTCATTGCGCTACTCCAGATGGCAGCTGTTTAATATCAAAAACGATGTCACTCGCAGTTTTTTGATTTTCTACAATAGCTATCGCATCAAGAATCTGTTGGCTGTCTAATGTTTGGCTAAAGTGCCACTGCCACACTCCATTTTCGGCTAAGCCGTACCCCTTAAATTGACCATTTTGACTACTAAACCAGGCTTGCGATAAACCCAGATACAATTGCTTGACGAGCACATCATCTCCCTGTTCATTAGGTAACCTCATGGCATGCAAAGTGATACGTTCATTAAAGTCTTTTAGGCGGCTAAGACGCGTCAACTGCTGCTCGAGAACTACGGCATTGTTGTCACTCGGCTCTGATTGCCAGCCTTCTTGAAGAGGAGGGGGGAGAAGCGGCTCAATACTATCTAAACGCTCTCTAATAGGGTCAATCGCGTTTGCAGTCATTGCCTGTTCACTCTCCAACTTCGCTTGCTGCTCAAGTAGGCTCTCGCGTTTTTGTTCTACCTCACTGGTACTAACTTGATTCATTTCCAATAGCGAGTTCAGCTGGTCTTTCTCGATATTCAAAAGTTTGATGCGTTGCTCTAGTAGTGGTTTTTCTACTTGCCAATTTGCTTTAAGAAGAGAAGTTTGGCGCTCGGTTTCCAACCATTGCTTCGTCAGCTGATCAATTCGATTTGCCGATAACTCTGCTTGCGCAAACGAAGTCATGGCGCTCACGATAAGCGGTAAGAAACAGAACTTTAATAGGCGGACACCAAATCTCGCACCAGAATATCTAGAACCCATACAACAACTGCCAGAAAAAAAAACTGGCGTAATTATACCTAGAACACATTGTAAATTTCAATAAATGAGAATAATTTGCATTTTTATTAAATTTGAAAATGATAATGGTTCGCATTAAACTTAGTACCCATCTTGACATAAATTGGAAAGAGCTTTTAAGAAATTGGTGGCTATTTAAAGCGTCTTCTTCTTTGAGCTTGTGAAAAATGTCAAATAGCTAGCCGTTTAGTGAATGTGGAATAATGCTTTATTTATCATTGCGTTAAATCACTAACGTTCGGGCTTTGCATCTTTGAATACTTAACTAAAAAGAGAATTTGAACAATGAAGAAAATAGCACTTACTTCTGTAGCTCTAGCATTGCTAAGTGGTTGTGTTGCCACACAAGAGCCATCGACACCTGAACTAGTTGCTCAACAACCAACAGCGACACTTAGTGAAAAAGATCGCAAAGCAGCAAAAAATGACGACCGCGGCCATAGACCAATGCCAATGACCGAACAGCGTCTAACGTGGTTGTTAGATCAATATGAAGCAGGTAGTGACAAACAACTAACTTGGGGTGAGTACAATAGCTGGCGTCAAAACCAATTTAATCATACTGATGCAAATGGCAACGGCATCGTCGACTTAGAAGAGTACTTGTACGAGTTTGAAAATCGACTAGACGAGCGTTATGAAAAAGGTCGCAAAGCACATATTGAGCAAACTAACCGCCGTTTCAAATCATTAGATGATGATGAAAACAAAGCAATTGAATGGGATGAGTATGCAGCCTCTGGCGATCGTATTTTTGCTCGTTGGGACACAAATAAAGACGGTGTAATCGACAGTACAGACCCGAAGAAAGAGTCAAAGTACGGCAAAAATAACGCTGGTAGCTCTTGGTTCAGTAATAACCCAATTACTTACATTAGAATGCCAACAACACATAACCTGAAAGGTTTGACAGAAATCTATGATGCAAACAAAGATGGGGCAGTATCAGCTGACGAATTCACTAATGAACGTCGCTCAGTATTTTACGTTACTGACACTGACAGAAATGGCGTTTTATCTGCAGAAGAATACCTTGCTGAGTTTGAAGACCGTATAGACCAAACAGTTGATAAGAGTCGCCGAGGTTCAATTAAGCAAACTTACGTTCGTTTCGACGCCTTAGATGATAACAAAGACAAAGCAATGACGTTTGATGAATTTCAAATTTCAGGCAAACGAATTTTCACTCGCTGGGATAAAAACGATGACGGTTTAATTTCTAGCGCGGACATTGGTGAGTAATCACGTGTTTAAGATACGCTTGAACACAAGAACAGCCATATCTTTGATGGCTGTTCTTCTTTTTACCGCCAATGGAAACGCAGACGAAACTGTACTGGAGCATTTTAGCCGCACTCATGTTTTAGGCACATCTTTTGAAATGAGCATTGATGTCGCAAGAAAAGACGCAGAAGTCGCTGAAAAAGCAGTAATATCTGAGATAAAACGTCTAGAGAAAATTTTTAGTACTTACGATCGAAGCTCTGAAGTAAGCCAACTAAACCTTGAAGGTGCAGTAGATAAAAATGTATCTGACGAATTATTAGATGTTATTAATCGCTGTACATATTGGCAAAAACAACTAACAAAATCCTTTAGTTGCAAAATGGGGCAGGTCGTTCAAATGTGGCAAAACTTTGAACAACAGCAAGCTCGACCAGATCGCGTATTAATTCGAGAAAGAGCCAGAGCCGCACAACAAAGTGATTACAATATCAATGACTTGCTTTCAGGCAAGCCAAACAACGAATTCAGTTGGGATTTTAATGGTATTGCCAAGGGTTATATTCTCGACAAGGCAATGGCTGTAGCAAAAATAGCCGTCCCAAATGCCAGTGCAATAAAATTAGACATTGGTGGCGACGCTGTGTATTGGCAAAGTATAAAATCTTCGAAGCCAATTTGGTCAGTTGGAGTGGCAGTCCCAGGAACTATTGATGACAGCCAAGAAACACGCTTAGGTACATACCGCATCCGCACAGGTGCTATCGCCTACAGCGGTCACAGCAGCCGCGCGCGTAAAATTGGGCGCAGAGAATACAGTCACTTGTTGGCTCCTCGTGATGGCTGGCCAAGGCACAATCCAGTGACAGCAATAGTCAAAGCAGAAAATGCAGTCAGTGCTGATGCCCTAGCAACAGCGTTAGCAACAAGCGATATTTCAGTGTCACTAGATTGGTTGTCCAAGCACCCTCAATATTCTGCTCTTTTAATCGATAAAGAGGGCAGACATTACGCCTCATCTAATTGGTACCAAGGTTACATTGAGAAAAAAGCTGATACGGATATTAGTACGGATTACCAAACAAAGATTAGTTTTACATTACCTAAAATCAGTACCGCTAAATATCGTAAACCCTATGTTTCTCTTTGGGTTACCGATAAAAATGGGAAGATCGTCAAAACACTAATGGTATTGGGAAAAAGCGAACGTTGGATGCAAGAAAACCGTTCTTGGTGGCGTATCCAAGGACGTAAATCTCCCCAATTGCTTGATGGCTTTGCAAGACCGACAAGACGACCCGGTCAGTATAATGTAATTTGGAATGGTAGAGATGACTTTGGCAATTTACTTTCAGCTGGCGAATATCGCCTGTTTATAGAAGCTTCTCGAGAACATGGCGATCACGAAAAATTCTCCATCCTCTTTGAGTTGGGTGCCGAAAAGCAAAAACTTAGTAAGAAAGGTAACAAAGAAGTCGAGAAGTTAGTGCTCGAATCCTTATAACCTCCCCAAACAGTAATTGATAATCATTATCATTTGGATTATCATACGCAAAAAAAATACATACCCCCTTGTATTCGCGCTTATAAATGAGCCCTTTGTTACTCAAAAGCGTGAATCTCTGCAACTAGCGAAAGCCCAAGGGGATTGAAACACTCATAACGGAGAACACAATGAACTTGAAGAAGTCCAGTTTAGCAATAGCTATTACTGTAGCATTCAGCCAAGCGGCCTACGCTGAGACACCAGCTGACTCAGATATCAATACTTTAGAAACAACAGTTATTCATGCAAAAAGCATCAAGCGCGATGCAACAATCGAAACGATTGAATCTGCTGAAATTGATGCTAGTCAAATTAAAGACATGGAAGATATCGTTAAGTACGTTCCTGGTGTTAACGTTTCTAAAGGCGATGACCGTTGGGGTTCTTCAGGTTTCAATATCCGCGGTTTAGATGAAGACAGAGTCGCAATTACTGTCGATGGCATTCCACAAGGTGAAACACTTAAGAATGAGGGCGGTCAAGCTTACGGCTACTTCAAAGGTTCTCGCAATGGTGTTGATATCGAAGCGTTAAAACGCATTGAGATCGTTAAAGGTGCTGACGCTATCTTATCAGGCAGTGGCGCTTTATCTGGTGCTGTTGCATTTACCACTAAAGATCCTGAAGACTTTTTAGCAGCTGAAGGCGATGATACAGCCGTTGGGCTTAAGCTTGGTTACTCTGGTAACAACAATGAAGCTATGGCATCACTTTCTCTCGCGAATAGAACCGGCAACTTAGAGTCTATGATTATTTATACTCAACGCGAAAGCGACGAGTATGAAAGCTACGATATGGACGCTCTTGATATTGAAGGTGCAGCACGTGAAATTCCTGATCCGCAGGAACGAGATGTTACCAGCTACCTAGCAAAAGTTATTTACCATATCTCAGAAAACACAGAGTTCGGTGTTGTAGCAAGCCAATACAAAACTGAAACGATGACTGACGCTCAATCATTCAACGGTGGCTGGTATAGTGGTCGTATTGGCGATGACACGTCAGATACGAAGCGCATTGGCGTATTTTTGAACCACGAGCAAAATACTCCAATCTTTGACCGTATCGAAGTTGCATACAATGATCAAAGTATCGATTTTGAAGCTAAAACAACGCAACACGTAATGTTCGACTTCGGCCCATTCTTCCGCGCCGACGAAGATCGTATCGATAGACGTAACTTCGACCAAGACGTGACACAGTTGACGGTAGACTTAGTGAAGTCTTTTGAATTAGGTAACTTACAACACGAGTTAACTTACGGTTACGAATATTTAGATAAAGATTTTGCTAACTACCGTACTCGTACAAAGAACAGTAACTACGACGACTTAGGCTGGGTTGATACAACTAATGGTGCATTAGTGCCGAAGTCAGAATCTCAAACTCACACGATTTATGCACTTGATACGTTCGAAGTAACGCCTAGTACTCAAATCCGTCTTGGTGCCCGTTTCGACGATATTACCTATGATGCTCATGAAGACGAATACTTCAGTGACGACCTAGACTTGTTAAGTGAAATTAGCTTTAGCGAATTTACATGGACAGTTGGTGTAGAGCACGAACTAAATAGCGATCTTTCAATAGAAGCTGGTGTATCAACAGGTTTCCGTGCACCAACAATTGAAGAGTTGTATATTGCAGCTGGTACACCTGATGATTGGACAAGCGCTCCTAACGAAGACTTATCGGCGGAATACGCGACAAACTTTGATATTGCATTAGTTGGTACTACTGGTGCAGTAGACTACCGCGTTGGTGTATTTTTCAGTGATTACAAAGATTTCATCGAAAGCGTGAGAGTAGAAGGTACAAACCCAACTACAGGTTTACCTGATCCTGACGGCTACCTAACACCAGTAAACGCTGAAGATGCCGAAATCAAAGGTCTAGAATTGGCACTAAATATCGATCTTAACCAGTTTGGTTTAACTGGTTTTGAAACGTCTATCTCTGCTGCCTATACAGATGGTGAAGAGGACAACGGTGACCCTATCTACTCAGTACAACCATTCAATGCAGTATGGACTGTTGAGTACAACGCAGATAACTGGGGCGTAGCTGCCTACACTAACTTTACCAAGGGTAAAGATAAGGATGACGCATACAACACTGACGCAGAAGATGGTTCACACACATATCCACTTTATCTAAGTAACACAGCGACTGTGATTGATTTAGCGGCTTACTACAACGTGAATGAAAACATAACGCTACGTGCTGGTGTAAATAACCTAACCGATAAAGAGTACTTCTTA
This sequence comes from Thalassotalea sp., assembly GCA_022448425.1. GTDB lineage: Bacteria > Pseudomonadota > Gammaproteobacteria > Enterobacterales > Alteromonadaceae > Thalassotalea_F. The sequence continues at coordinate 54,304 of JAKVCY010000126.1, forward strand.
TGGGATAACGTGCGATTTGTTGACCAAGCAGATATGCGTCCTGGTATTGGTGTAGACGGTAATGGCGTAAATCGTTACTCAGAACCTGGCAGAAACTTCGAAGCCAGCATTAACGTAATGTTTTAATTAACTACGTTACTCTAGATAGTGTTGAAAATACTAGCTCTGAATCTTTAAGTAGATTCGGAGCTTTTTTTTGGAAGAGAAAAGTTTTTATATATGTACGTAAAATTTTGGCTGCTCAGTGTCCTTGCAGTACTTTCGATGATGCCAGCAGGGCATATGATAGTGATGCTATTGAGGGAGATTGAAGACACGAGTATCTGGATAACCACACACATGGTAATTGGATTGCTTGGGGTTATGTTAATTCATTATGGAAATAGACGAGAGGAGACACCAGCCTCTATTTTCGGCTTTTTGGGTGCACATTTAATCTTCATCGGCTTTTTTGAGCTTTCATTCGCTTTTATCGCCGATGTACTCAATATAGTGCCAGTAATGAATCCGAAAAATCAAGAAGTTCTGTTAGCTCCAAGCTTACAAGTAGTAGAGTTATCCGGCCTTATTTTATTGCCATTGATGCTTTTATTGAGCATTAATCACCAAGTGCGTTGCAATATGATGGTGTGGATACGCCGCAGGCTAAAAATGAACATATCGTTTACAACGAATAATAAACAGCGCCCATATGCAAATATAGCAGCTAATGAAACGCTTTTTATTATTTGGACTATCTATGTGATTAGCCTTCTTTGCCTAGATCCGCGAGTCCTTGGGCCAACACACTGGCTCTCAATGTCTATCTATAGCTTATTTATGATATGGCCACTCTATTTAATCTATCGAATCCGTCGATTTACTTCTAATGGCTATGTATTTCGGTACGCTATTCCTGTTGGTGTATTGCTTTGGTCATGGGTAGAAATGTTTTCATCAATGAATATTATTCACGAATATTATTTATACCCCTTAATGTATCCAATCGCTAATCTAGCAACATTGTTGTGCGCAGCAATACTCGTGACTTTTACACTACTGATAAACACTAAATACCCTCGGGTAAAAGTAAGGTTTAGAGACAACTAATCTCTAGCTCAACACTAAACTTAGCCATAGAAAACTATATAGAGAAGCTGAGGCATAGAGAGTTTTTTCACCAATAAAACATAACTATGCAGTATCGTATCTGCCTAGTGTGAAATTAATCAGACAGCATTAAGAATAAACTCGAAAGATCGACACATTCTAATACAGGTCAGTACGCAATTGGCCTGTGCTTATCATATTCTCATACGCGCCTTGGCCAAATACTTCTGCTAGCACGGCACAAACGCTGTCTCCAAAACCTGATTGATTGCCGCAAATATAGATATACGCCCCAAGCTCATCGACCCAAGACAAAAGTTGCTGTCGCTCTCTTAAAATATGCTCACCAATATAGCTTCGGTTCTCATCCCGTGACCACGCTAAGTTTAATGCTGTGATCAGTTGTT
>JAKVCY010000127.1 GCA_022448425.1 Thalassotalea sp.
GACATCGCAGTATGAATGGTTTTACGCTTAATTTAATGGCCGGCTTGGTGGCTTATTGTCTTAAAGAAAACAAGCCATCCCTTAATATTAGTGACGTTGAGCGCAATGCTATGGTTGTTGCTTAAACCGATCTGGGGTTAACTAAAATGATAACCAAGAGCCTTTTTTACCGTATCTGGTAATTCTGGCAATATCGCTGTTGGCAATAAGAACGTCGATAAATTAAAGAAATCCTGGTAAATACGATTGCGCTCCGTAGTTCTGCGCAAATAGTCGTGACCAGATGAGCCACCAGTACCAATTTTACTCCCCAACATGCGTTGAACCATCATCATATGTTTGTAGCGCCATAAGGTGAGCATTTCATCAATTTCGGTTAAACATGTAATGAACTGAAAAGGTAAATTGAATACTGGTTCGTCACGATACATGTTAATAAAAAGCGCGGAAAGTGTTGCTTGTTGCGATAACCTAAATCGCCCCTCACTTCTGACTTTTTCAAATTTCTCCTCATCCAAAAGCGCCATAAAATTAGCTCTGGTAGCAGAATGCTCTTTCAGCTGTTGCTGGCGCTCAGCTTCTGTAAGGAAACTGTTGCTTTTAATAATACTTAGTTCTTCGTTTAGCATTTCTTCAGTCGCTTGTCTGTATAGCGACCAGAACTTAAAATCACCAAACTCTAAAAACGGCATTCTAGCCAGCCAACGCTCAACTTGCTCAAACAGACTAGGTTGTTGCTCTAGTTCCTTTAAAAAATGCTGATGTTCTTTTGTCAGTCGGTTGTAAAACGATTGTTTGTCAAAATCGATACGAAATTCAGACTTTAAACCCAACGTTATTTCTAGCACTTTAAACTGAAGGCTTTGAAAACCAGAAGCTGGCACCAAAAAATTCCTGAAGGAAAGAAAGTCCTGTGGCGTCATAGTTTCCATGACTTCAATCTGTTGATTTAGCAATGCCTGAATTTTAATGACACGCTTTAAACGATGAACGACTTTGGTGAGTTGCTGATCTTTTACGTCGTCTTCCGCAAAAATCGACATTACTGAGGCTAATTCATGAAGTATTTGTTTAAACCATAGCTCGTATGCTTGGTGGACAATTATGAATAGTGTTTCATCGTGCGCTTCTTCACCATACTGCCCGCTTAATGGCTGTTGGCTATCGAGAAACTTGGTTAACTGTAAATAATCCCCGTAGTAACAAGGTGCTATATCTTTTTTCATTTTTTCATTTTTTAATTGATAGTTGCTTTCCCCATTATTTTTATAACCTTTATTTGATCTTAAACGTTAGCTTTTTTTCAGAACACGCGTTACGCTTTAGTCCAAGGTAAACATTATTCGAGAATAAGAATGAAAATTTCTGACGACATCCACAACTATTATGAAAACTTGGTCGTAGAGCAATTTAGTAAGTTGAAGCTTGAAGACAAACACGATTCAGACTTTCTAGCTGACTTAACCTGTATCGTGTTAAATCAATTACCTACGCGCTACATTCGCCACGAAGTCGACATGGCTTTTTATCTTCCAGCTTCAGAACGCTTCGAGATGGAAAGTAAAGTGAAAGTGGCAATCCAAAAAGGGCTCGAATTTATGAAGGCCCACGTGTAAAGCCCGTACTATTTTTTATTGAGAAAGCTCCGTTAACCCGGAGCTTTTTTGTTTGGACAGAGGGGAGAGTTGGCCAACAGGTTTCTTCTTTTGGCAATGAAGAGAAGACAATTGCCCTGAGTCGGAGAGCAGGATGCGATAAATGAAATCTAAAAAACTTTAGGGAGATAAATAAAAGTTGAGAGAAATAAAAGAAATCGAAGGAGACCGAAGAAAAAATTGGGTGGTCACCTTTCCAGCCACACTCCGGCACATGAGTCGTCTACTACGGTTGCTCCCTTCCGGGCCTGGCCGGGTTCGCAGAGTATCATTGCGGAGGGACCGAAAAGGTCACCATAAAACTAGCAGCTCATCGACGTTAAGACTTCATGTCAAAGACATCAAACTTGCTAACGGCGCGAATTATCCCTAAAGCTAGGTACTGTTGCAAGCAATACTTGTTGCTTTTAAAACGCTTGCGGATTTTTTGCACAAACAGCAGTAAAAATTTGTTTTATCGAAGCCAGCTCACCATCGATGTCATCGCCGATAGTACGCTCGGGGTGGAAACGAACTTCTTTCAATTTAAAATCTAAACTAACAGGGACAACAGGTACATTGGCTTGATGAGCAATGTGTAAGAAGCCCGTTTTCCATTGCTTTATTTTACTTCGTGTACCCTCTGGCGCCAAAGCTAAAGCCAGAGCCTCTGAATGATCGAATTTATCAACCATTTGCCCTACTACGCCATGAGCACTCGATCGGTCTACAGGGATCCCTCCGATACTCTCGAGCCATGGTTTTAATGGCCAGAAAAAAATAGCAGATTTTCCAAGAAAGCTAATTTTCAAATCCAATTGATACATCGCTGCGACTCCAATAACAAAGTCCCAATTCGACGTATGCGGCGCGACTGCAAAAATAACTTTAGACTTATGAGGTAGTGCGCCGGTAACTTTCCACCCCAAAACTTTTAACAATCCAGCGCCAACTTTGTTGGCAACTGTACGATTTGCTTTTGGTAACATCCCAATTACACCTTTTATTTATTTTTATATTTTTATTAGGGGGTCGGTATGTTTTGATATTTAGTTTTAGCTCTCAGCTCTCGCTAACGCATCACTAAACTCTAACAAGAAAGACTTAATAATAAGTAAATTGTCTTTCCCTATACGAAGTAACAATTTATCCGATGCTGGTAATGATTCAAGTTCCTCATCTGCATACTTAAACATTACACTAGGTCTTACTAGAGCGACATCTTGCTTTGGCAATTCCATATCCAACACACGCACAATCGCATCTTGGAGTGTGTCCGTAAAGTTTTCGTCTGGGTACCCTATTTCTTCATAGGCTTCATCAATCAGCGGCTTAAGCTCTACATACCATTGTGCTAACTTTTCTGGTTCAAATGAACGCAGTAAATCAACATACAAACTAAATCGTTTAGCTTGCGCTTCATCCCATGCATACACTGGCTTACCGTCGACCTCCGAAGTCATCGTTTCATCAACCGCAAACTTAGTGTTAGGACTTACCAATGGGCTGTATTCATACGCTAAGTTGCCTTGCGCAAAATTATCGGTAAACACCACTAAACGGCGAACCATGTCTTCGTCTATTACGAGTTTCAGCAACTCTTTTCGCCAAGTAAGTTCCGCAAGCTTTTCTTTCAACCATGCATCACTTTCGCTTAACAGCGGCAGCACAAATGCAGGCTCTTCTGGGACAGGTTCTGGCTCAATATTGTCTTCTGTCACACTAGGCTCAACCACTACAGGCTCAACCGTATCAATTATCTCCTCAACCACTTCCTCTACTACTGGTTCTGCAACAACTTCTTGAGGCTCTGGGGTTACATTTCCTGTAGTGCCAGAAGAGTCGGGATCAGACTTAAATAAAAATGTCATCGCACCTAGCACGACGATGACAAGGAGAACTCCCACAAGGATAATGGACTGGCGGTTACTCGTAACGGGTTCTTGCGGATCTTGATTTTCCATACAGACTACTATGACCTTAATCGACGGCTAATGATTCAAACGCTCAATAATCTCAAACGTTCTTCTTATTGCTTATTTAGATATTATTCTGCCAGAAAGTTTACCAAATGAGGAAAAAAAAAGAGAAGCAAACTTCTCTTTTATTGTTGAATTTAGTAAAGATTTGTAATTTTGTGTAATTACAAGGGTCTGTTTATCTTTGATTGATAATTCTGCTGAGAGATAGAATTACTTTAATCAAGGCGACAATTGTGTCATTTAGTCATCTAAATCAACAATTCTCAACGCAGAGTAAAGTGATTCTGGCCTCAGCCCCTCGGGCAATGACTATTTTTAACGCTTGCGGCATTAGTATTCACTCATTTGGAATGACCAAACTTCGTTCACGCTGCTTTGCCATCACTAAAAATAGCCTATTGCAGAAAATATAAACAAAGGTCAACAGACCCTAAAGCGCATCCTCTTGATTTTCTGGTAAGGCTGCGATGAAGGCATCAAGTTCATTGCATCGATTAGTCACACCTTGAATTAATGGATACGGCGACATATCAACATTAAAACGCTTTGCATTGTAAACCTGTGGTACTAAACAGATATCTGCCAGTGTTACCGTATTGCTGAAACAAAACTCCCCAGCGTATTTTTGTAACTGACGCTCAAATGCCGAAAAGCCTTTCGAGATCCAATCATTAACCCAAGCTGACTTTTGTTCACCTGATGCGCTCAATTCATTGACTAAGTACTGCTGAACGCGCAAGTTGTTAATCGGATGAATCTCACAAGCAATATCGAATGCGAGTGCCGATACAATCGCCCTTTCTTGAGGGGTCGACGGATAAACACTTGGCGACGAGCATTTGTGCTCTAAGTAATCAATAATGGCTAGCGACTGATGGAGTGTAAACTCTTCATCAACAAGGGTAGGCACAAGATGAGCAGGATTTAATTCGTCATAGGCAGACGAGTGCTGCTCACCACCATCTTTAATTAAGTGAACCGGAATCGACTCAAATGCAATCTGCTTTAAGTGCAAAGCTATACGTACCCGATATGCTGCGGAAGAACGCCAATATCCATAGAGTTTCATCGCAATTAAACTCCCTTACATTAAACTTATTGGTTGTCAGCCGATTGGTATTGAACCACTTGTTGGTCTATTGCGCCAAAAATGCTGTCACCATTGGCATCAAACATTTCAATTCTTACAGTGTCACCAAACTTCATAAATGAAGTGCTTGGCTTACCATCTGCAATAATTTCTAGCATACGCTTTTCAGCTAGGCAGCTTGAACCAGCAGAACGATCGTAATTTGAAATGGTACCAGAGCCCACGATACAGCCAGCTGACAGCGGACGTGTTTTAGCTGCGTGTGCGACGATTGTTGGGAAATCGAATGTCATATCGACACCACAATTCGGCTGACCAAAAAGTTCACCATTTAAATGAGTCGTTAGTGGTAAATGTAATTTGTTCCCATCCCAAGCATCACCTAATTCATCTGGTGTTACAGCTACCGGCGAAAAAGCACTAGAAGGCTTACTGCCAAAAAATCCGAAACCCTTTGCCAACTCAGCTGGAATAAGGTTACGTAGCGATACGTCGTTAACCAGCATGATAAGTTTGATATGAGATTTAGCTTGCTCTGGCGATGCAGCCATCGCAACATCATCAGTGATTACAGCGACTTCTGATTCGAAATCAATACCATAGTCTTCCGCCGCTACTGGAATATCATCTTTGGGGCCAATAAACGCATCAGAGCCACCTTGATACATTAATGGATCAGTCCAAAATGTTTCTGGCATTTCAGCGTTTCGCGCTTTACGCACCAATTCAACATGGTTTACGTACGCACTGCCGTCAGCCCATTGATAAGCGCGTGGTAACGGTGACTCACAATCACCTTCAACAAAATCAAACGCCGCTTCTGCTTGGCCTTCATTCAATGATTGATACACTGTTTCAAGCTTAGGCGCTAAGTTTGCCCAGTCATCAAGCGCAAACTGAAGTGTTGGCGCAATGTCCTTTACCGCGACTGCTTTCTTTAAATCGCGGCTAACTATTACTAGTTGACCATCACGCGTGTTGTTTTTAAGAGTTGCTAATTTCATATCGAACCTTCTAACTGTAATGCTTTAGCTTATTTCTTGTTTTGACATTCTTGCAGGCACTGGCTGTACTTTTGCTAGTCAAATATTAATCAATTAATTATCTAGGGTTTTGGCTAGAATTTCTGCCATATATTCAGCAGTTAAGAATGCACTGATTGTACGACATGTTTAACGAAATACCACGGCATTGAAGAATCTTGTGTATCTCAGAAGTTGTTGTTTATTGTTTACATAAAAAGTAGCAGAGTTTAGCTGTTAATAACTTTTAAGGTACGCAATATACTAAAAGCCCAGCAATAATAGCTGGGCTCAATGCAGTTTTGGACTCGTAATTAAATCTTTACGGTTTTTTTGTTGATGTCGTATTCGCGCAATTTATTGGCGATAGCCGTGTGGCTTAAGCCCAATTTTTTGGCAAGTTGTCGAGTACTTGGGTATGCAGGATATAACTTTCTTAATAAGTCTGCTTCAAATTGTTTAACCGCGCCGTCCAGCGTTCCTTCAAACTCTTGTTCAAGATACCCATGCTCTCTCGTGTAAGCAGGCAATTGTAAATGCTCGGTTTCAATTAAATTGCCTTCAAGTAAAGACACTGCGCGAATTAAAACATTTTCAAGCTGACGGACATTACCAGGCCATGGATAATGCTCAATAAAATCTCGACAATCCTCGGTCATCGATAAGTTGTACTTTCCGATATTCTTGCCTGCTTTAGCGATAAAGTGCTCTGCCAAAGGAATGATATCAGCGCGGCGTTCACGCAATGATGGGATGTTCAATCCTAGTACGTTTAAACGGTAGTATAAGTCTTCACGAAACTCATCATGCGAGACCATGTTTAACAGATCTTTATTAGTAGAGCTTATAAAACGAACGTTTACTTTGATTTCCTGCTCGTCATCCACTCTTCTGAAGCTGCCATCTTGAATCACACGTAACAACTTGATTTGTAACTTAGGAGACATCTCCCCTACTTCATCGAGGAAGATTGTGCCACCGTCAGCGGTTTCAAATAAGCCTTTTTTCGCTTGAATTTCACCTTGAGCACCACAACCAAACAGCTCTGTTTCAGCTACATCGTCAGGTAAAGAAGCACAATTCAGCGCCATGAATGGGTGTTCTGACCTGTCACTCGCATCGTGGCAGGCTTTGGCAATAAGTTCTTTACCAACGCCTGTTTCACCAACAATCAACATGCTTGATTCAAGTTGAGCCATACGCTTGGCCTCTCGAACAACCTTACGCATCGCACTACTAGACGTTTGTATGCCAGCAAAATTACTATCGTTCGCTTGCTTAAAGGCACTCACTTGCTGCCCTAGACGTGCTTCTGACTTTAACAAGAACATAGCGCCAGCGTTTACAGCGCGGCCATCTTCACCAGCGACAGTTACAGGTAAAATGTCTGCCACAAAGTCTTCGTCCTTAAATTTTATGCGACGTGTTTGTGCAAGTAATTCGTCTGACTCTAACCAACGGGTAACATTGAATCCTTTCAACCACTGCCCTAAGCTTTCACCAATGATGTCTTTTAGTTGATCGCCAATCAGTGAAATTGCAACCTCATTAACACCGCGAACATTTCCTTTAGTGTCAATAGAGATAAATGGGTCTGGGAAAGTTTTGATTAAAGTAGATAGCTCGTTACGCTCGCGCTCAGATGGCATGAATGGCGTAGTTTTAACATCTTCAACGCCATCAATCAGTCGAAGCTGAGGCATAAAAGACTGCAAATCAGAAAATTCGAGATCAGGGATATGTACAAAAATGTGACCTGTTTCAGTCACTGCGTCTATGCCTTTAATATTTATTTTATATTCAACAAAAACGCCTAATACTTCTTGTGCGATACCGACACGGTCTTCGCATACAATTTCCAAACGCATTAAAAAGCCCCCGTTGTAACCTTGCTGTAGGTTGTAACTTATACTGTTACATTCATTGTCACATTGGAGGCTATTGTAAGCTAATTTTTACAAGAATAAAGCGATTTGTTAATCGCCATTCACGTTAAAAATGTAAGTAAGTACTATTCGCTTAACAATAAGTCAGTTTTCGCCGCACAGATAAAGTCATTGCGATGTAGGCCTTTAATCGAGTGACTCCACCACGTGACCGTAACTTTACCCCACTCGAGTAAAATTGCCGGGTGATGAAACTCCTCTTCTGCAAGCTCAGATACTTTATTCGCAAATGCCCAAGCTAACTTATAATTTTTGAATTTGTAAACACGCTCTAGCATCATAATACCGTCACGTACTTCAGGCACCCAGTCCGGGATTTCTTTAATCAGTACGGCTAGCTCTTCATCGCTAACTTTAGGTGCATCAACATGGCAAGCTTCACATTTTTGGCTTGATAATGTATCACTCATTGTAATTCCTTAACTGGCAATTTTTTCTTTTGGTGGAAATTTAGGAGCATGCAGACCAAGCGCTTTCGCCTGTTCTACCAATGCCATTAAATCTAGCGCGCGAATAGCGTCAAGATCTGACATTTTTTCAATCATAAAATAAATAGGTTGCATGATATCGATACGATAAGGCGTTCGAAGTACATCGACTACTTGCGCTTCGTTAGTCAAGAATCGACGTTCAGCTTGGCCGTCTTGCATTGCGTATTCTGTTTCACCTGGCGAAGACAAAATACCGCCACCGTATATACGAAGGCCTTGTTCCGTTTTCATTAAACCAAACTCAACGGTAAACCAATACAAGCGAGCAAGGAATACCCTGTCTTCTTTCGACGCAGCTAAGCCCAATTTACCATAGGCTTCTGTAAACTTAGCGAACGCTGGGTTTGTTAGCATTGCGCAGTGGCCAAAAATTTCATGAAAAATATCTGGTTCTTGTAGGTAATCAAACTCATCTTTAGAGCGGATGAAAGTCGCAACCGGAAACTTCTTCTCTGACAAAAGGCGGAAAAACTCGCCAAAGCCAATCAACGCTGGCACAGCTGCACACTCCCAGCCGGTTTCAACACGAAGTACTTTGCTTACTTCTTCTAGTTGAGGAACGCGGTCGTTCGGTAAATTCAGCTTCTCCAAGCCATGCATGTATTCATCACAAGCTTTACCTTCAACGCATTTTAACTGACGGGTAATCAACGCCTGCCATGTTTCATTTTCTTCGTCTGTCCAATGGATTAGACCATTTTCGTCAGCTTGTTTGGAGACATATTTAGTCGCCTTGCCCATTTGTAAACCTTTTGCATTTATGTGTGGAAGTCCACATTAGTTATTCACATATTAAGTTAAGGGCTTTGGAGAATAAAAGATCAACGCAGCTGAGCAATATTTAACCATTGTGAAAAGGCGTACATTAATCTGTACACTGGTTGTCAATTGAGAAAGTGTATTGAATGAAAAGGAGGGGCAAGTTTAGCCTGCCCCATAGCAAAGAGAGGTCTTTATTTACTAGGCTTATTACTCGACTTAGAAGGTGTCGCCAGTTGCTTAATCTGGCTAACTATTTGTGCTCGTACTTGCGATAAGCGAGGCGCATTCTCATCGAAAGGTACTGGGCGACACATATGCATCGTTTTGAGGCCCAGACGAGCAGTTAACATACCAGCGCCAAGCCCCTGTGCTAAACGCCCAGATAACTTACCTAATAAATCAGCCCCCAAAGCATCAACGCTAATATCTGCGACCACTTCACTAGCACCTGCGTAAAGCATATTGCCAATGACTTGTTTAATCAGTTTAATGCGCCCCCAATAGCCCAGCTTTAATCCATATAAACCTGAAACTTTATCAATAAGGCGAAGGTTACGCCAAAGCATGATCATCATATCTAACAGCGCTACAGGACTAAGTGCAACTAATACGACCGATTCAGATGAAGAACGAGAAATTTCGGCTAGCACTTTTTGATCAGTTTCACTGAGTACTTGTTTAGAATAGAGTTTTATTAGCTCATCATCCTGAAAGTCGTTCGTTAGCGTAGCTTGCCATGCTTCTTGTTGACTGACCGATAGATCGTTACCCAATAAATTTGTTACTTTCGCTAATACTTCTCCCGCCTGTCCATGGCCTTGCTGTTCGGATAACTCTACAAGCTGCTCTTTTAAAGCCGTTTGCTTCTTTAGTTGTCTTAAACCAGAAAACTCCTTAAATACGGTACCTGCACATATTATTGCAATGAGTGAAAGTAATGCCGCATAAAGCGATGTGATAATTGGCGATTCAGCAAAACCAGTTGTGAAAAAGTCGACTAGCTCAATACCGATAATCGTAGCAAAGACTGTTAGCGCACCTTTAAATAACCAACTACTCTTTCCATTGCTTTCGATATCTGTCGACAATAACTCGATATCCTCTGAGTCTGCTTGCCATGTATCATTTTCAATAACGAGCTGTTGACGATTACTCGTATCATTATCCGAACCCTGAACTTTTATCTCCGGCTCATCAAATAAAATTTGTTGTTGGAACTTATCAGGCTCGGTCATGACATTTTATCTCCTAGCAAGAACTGCAAAACTTGGTCTATGCGCTGATGCGGTAATACTTGATGTTTCCCAATAGCCAAATTAGGGGCGAAGCTGACAAAATTAAACTTGTGCTGCTGCCAAAAATCGTTGTCTGGTAACTCTGTAGGCACCGTACCAGGGAACAAGGTAACAACCTTATTGGATGCCAACGATTTGCCTCGAATGACAGGTACCTTCTCTCCTTTGTAATCACTTTTACCGCTTTCCGTTGTTTTAACCGAAGAGATCGCCAATGTTTTCATTGCAATACCGTCAAATCGCAATTGTTGCTTAGTCTGATTAATCAACTGTTCGAGTAGAGTTGTCAGCCGGCTATGTTGCTCTGGCGTTACATGATCAGCTTTCGTAGCGGCGAACAAGAGTTTATCTATTTTTGGCGAAAATAATCGATTTAACAGACTTGATTTGCCGTAATGGTAACTCTCTAAAATCATGTTGATCGCCATTTGTAAATCTTCAAAGCTCTCCTTACCGTTGTTAAGCGGGGTCAAACAGTCTGCAAGAACGATTTGGCGGTCATAATTCAAGAAGTGCGTTTTGTAGAAACGCTTAACAACACGCTCTCTATACTCTAGGAAGCGTGCCCTTAGCATGCCAACCATAGTATCGTCATCGGCATTTTGATAGGCATTCTTATCAAGCCCTTGAATCGCCGTAAATGGGAAAAACTCCAAAATAGGCGCACCAACTAAATCACCTGGTAAAATAAATCGTCCCGGTTGGATAACAGACAAACCTAATTTCTCTCGAAAAAGGTGCAGCAAACTAGTGTATTCTCTCGAAAGTTCTGCCACGAGTATTTCATCCGCTGGAGCAAATGGGTCTAGTGCTGCAACTTTTTTCAACCACTCATTTGCCATGGTTTTTCTTGGTTCTTGGGCCAGCAATGAGAGCATTTTTTCCGACCATTGTTCGAACGTTTGACCAAGCATTGGCAGATCTAGCAACCACTCTCCTGGATAATCAGTGATATCTAGTGTTAGTGTTGCTACATCCGTCGCATATTTCAGTACAGAATTCTGAGGGCGATATTTTATTGCGACTCTTAACTCACTAATACCTTTTGTCGGCTCAGGCCATGATGGCGGATTCTGACAAAAACAATTAAGGGCGCCGTCATAGTCAAAACGTGGAACATGAATGTGCTTTTGCGGAACGCGTTTAGCCGCAATAAATCTGCCTTGGTGAACCGGCTCAAAAAAACTAAGCTGTGCCTCCGCGCCTTCATTCACTAATTGATTAACCAGCGAAGTAATAAATGCGGTTTTGCCACTTCGGCTAAGTCCAGTTACTGCCAAATTGACTTGCTTGTCGAGTGTTCTGTTTAAAATATCTGATGCTTTCAACTTGATACTATCAAGTGAATCTGAGCTAAAAATAGCCATAAAACTTAGGGAGTTAATACTTAATTCTATCTTGATGTTATCGGTTTTTACCGATAAAAAACAAGTAAATAATGGATAAAAATAAAGCGACCATAGGCCACTTTATAGTTTGTTGATTTCCCGAGAAACGGTAAATTCTGGTGAGGTTACGTAACGCTCCATCATCCGCAGCTCTTTCTCCATCGACATGTATTTACTTCTAATGTCGTGAAACGCCTGCTTAGGTGGTTCGCCCGCCTGCCAAACACGTGCTTTAACACGAATCGGCTCTGCGTTTAATTCCTTTTCAAACGCTGCTTTCTTTGCTTCTTGTTCATCATGTATGTCTTGGTTGATGGTTGCAGCTGGTTTTTTATCTAATATAAACCACGCTGCGATGTATAAGAATACTAACCACGGAATACCGAACAATACACCTGATACCATTAACACCCTTACTAACCAGACTTCCCAGCCAAAGTAATCTGCAATCCCTGCACAAACGCCGGCTATCTTTCCCTGGTTAGGGATACGATATAGCTCTCCTCGACGTTTACTCATACTTTGTTTCTCCAATCAGGGCTTTCCGCATCTAAGATTGCTTCCAATGTTTTAATGCGCTCTGCCATTTTGTCTGCCAGTTCAGATAATTCCGACAGCTGGGTATATTCTTCTTCTGATAAACCCTGGCTTATTTGGCGTTTGCTTCGATAGTGCAATATCAACCAAATAGGCGCGACCACCAGCATAAATATGATAAGGGGGGCTACAATAATCTCTTCCACAATACTTCTCCTTAATGAACGCTAGTTGAGACGCTAATTATTTTTTGTCTTTGTTATCAAGTTTAGCTTTTAATTGCGCCAATTCATCGTCGATTTTTTCATCTCCTTCGAGCTCTGCAATTTCATCCGCAAGAGACTTACTACCTAAATCTTGTGCTTCTACTTGCGCTTCTAAGTCATCAATCTTGCGTTCGTAGCGATCGAATCGGCTTAACGCGTCATCTACCTTGCCACTATCAATATTGCGCTTCACTTTTAAACGTGAACTTACAGTTTTCTCACGCATGATGATTGCTTTTTGACGCGCTTTAGCATCAGCTAGCTTATCTTGAAGCTGCGTAATTTCATCCTGTAATTTTGCGATATGGTCGTCAACATGTGTCAACTCATCTTCCATTGCTTCAGCACTCTCACTGCACTTTTTCTTCTCTACTAATGCAGCTCTTGCTAGGTCATCACGACCTTTGCTTAATGCTAACTCAGCTTTTTCTTGCCATTGTTCAGCATCTTTTTGATAGCGCGCAATTTGACGAGAAAGTTCCTTTTTGTCGGCTAAAGTCTTCGCCGAGCTTGAACGCACCTCAACTAACGTATCTTCCATTTCTTGGATAATAAGACGAACCATTTTTTCAGGATCTTCCGCTTTATCCAACAATGAGTTGATATTCGAATTGATGATGTCTGTAAATCTTGAAAATACACCCATAACAACTTCCTCAAATTAGTGAACTTACATTTTGATTTGCAGTTAACTATTCATTATCCAAGCCAAGTTTATAAAAACAACTTAAACACATGTAATTTATAGTTTTTATTTATTTTAACAAAAACACTTCAAACCGTAGGAGTAATAAAATACACTATTTGTTAGCGAAATAAACTAATAATTAGGAAGGACATGGCGCGTTTTAACCAACAGGATAATTTAATAGGACAATCAAATAGTTTTCTCGAGGTACTCGAGCAGATTTCGCAAATCGCGCCACTGAGTAAACCTGTGCTAATTATTGGTGAACGTGGAACGGGTAAAGAACTTGTTGCAGCCCGCCTACACTATCTATCAAAACGATGGGAACAAAACTATTTAAAACTCAACTGTGCGGCACTAAATGAGAACTTACTAGAGAGTGAGTTATTCGGTTACGAAAGCGGTGCATTTACTGGTGCTAACAAGCGCCATGAAGGCCGATTTGAGCGTGCAGATAAGGGTACTTTGTTTCTCGATGAAATCGCTAATACTTCAGGGCTTATCCAAGAAAAACTGCTACGCGTAGTGGAATATGGTGAATTCGAACGTGTTGGTGGCTCTAGGACCATTAAAACTGATACTCGTCTTGTCGCCGCAACAAACGAAGATCTACCAACATTAGCAGATAAAGGCGAATTCAGGGCTGACTTACTCGACCGTTTAGCCTTTGATGTTATTACCTTACCGCCACTACGAGAACGTGTTGAAGACATCATGATACTCGCCGAGCACTTTGCCATTAACATGGCACGTGAGCTAGAGTTTGAATTATTCAGTGGTTTTACGGAAAAAGCAAAACGTACCATGCTTGAATATCACTGGCCAGGTAATATCCGTGAACTCAAAAACGTGGTGGAGCGAAGTGTGTATCGTTGCAATAACCCTCACCTTCCTGTGCATGAATTAGTTATCGATCCATTCGAATCGCCTTATCGTCCGAAAGAACGCGTTAAAACACAAGATAGAGTAGTAGAACGCATCGTAGAAAAACCTGCTGAGAGTCAAGCAGAAAACCTTAGCTCTCAAGCCAATGAAGCGATGGATGGTGCTAGCATTCAGCAATCTATTCAACATGCAACACCAAATTTCCCATTATCTCTTAAAGATTTATCTCAAGATTATGAGATAAAGCTGATAAAATCAGCATTAGCCGCATGTCAATTTAACCAAAAGAAAACAGCAGAAGCGCTAGAACTGACATATCACCAATTACGTGGCTATTTGAAGAAGTACAATTTGCTTGACGGAAACGGTATTGATGAAAACTAGCCCCTGGCTAACCAAAGCTTTATCTATATTATCGGCGCCTTTGGTGTCGCTAACCTTAATCGGTTGCAATAGCGATGACCAAACGATTGCCAAAGATAGCTTAATTTATTGTTCGGAAGGCTCACCAGTTTCCTTCAACCCACAAACTGTAACGTCTGGCACTACGATTGACGCTGTCGCTAATCAGGTTTACAACCGACTCATTACCTTCAACAAGCAAGATAATTCTATTGTCCCAGCACTCGCTAAGTCGTGGCACTTAACACGTGATGGAAAAATGATCACTTTCTACCTAAGAAAGAATGTTTCATTTCACCAAACTGATTATTTTACGCCTACGCGAGCGTTCAACGCCGATGACGTACTTTTCAGCTTTCAACGAATTCTAGATGAAGAGCACCCTTATCACCCAGTATCAGGTGGACGTTACCCATTCTTCCAAAACGTGGGCTTTACCAACCTAGTTGACGAAGTAGAAAAGATTAACGACTACACAGTTCGATTTAAGTTAAATCAGGCAAACAGTTCTTTTTTAGCAAATCTTGCGACCGATTATGCAGTTATTTTATCTGCCGAATATGCAGAGCAACTAGCACAGCAAAATCAAAAATCAGATATCGATACATTACCTATAGGAACAGGGCCTTTTAAACTAAAATCTTATCAAGCGGGCTCTGTACTTCGATATTACAAACACCCAGATTATTGGCGTAACGAAGTCGCCATTAAACAACTGGTATTCGATATTACCGCTAGTGATACAGGTCGATTAACAAAGTTACTTACCAATGAATGTGACGTAATCGCTTATCCTATAGCTGCTCAGAAAATTCAAGAAAATCCAGAATTAGCCTTAGAGCAAGTGACCGCCTTTAATATCGGTTATCTTGGTTTCAATACACAAAAGCCTCCATTTGATAACCCAATCATCCGCCGAGCGATATCACACGCGATAAATAAAGAAGCAATCATTTCGGCGATTTATCGCGACCAAGCACAAGTTGCTACATCTATACTACCTCAAGGCTCTTGGGCACATGATGATACTTTGGTTGCATTAGAATATTCGCCAAGCAAAGCACTAGAATTGCTCAAAGAGGCCGGCGTTAAAGACGGGTTAAGTTTTGATATATGGGCTATGCCAGTACAACGGGCATATAACCCCAATGCCCTTACTATGGCAAAGCTAATACAAGCTGACTTAAGCCAGATAGGGGTAAAAGTAGACATTGTTTCGTACGAGTGGGCTACATTCTTGCGACGATTAAACGCAGGTGAGCATCAATCTGTCCTGCTAGGTTGGTCTGCCGACCACCCTGACCCTGATAACTTCTTTACACCACTGTTGAGTTGTAAGTCGCTTGAAACAGGCAGTAACCGCGCTTTTTGGTGCGACCAAGAGTTCGATAGCCTAATCCAATTGGCGCTTCAAACAACGAACATTAACCAACGGCGTGCGCTTTATCGCCAAGCACAGAATATTATCCAGCAAGAAATTCCATTGCTACCGATAGCCCACTCAAGACGTTTTCAGGCTCGCCATAAAGCAGTTAAAGGACAACTTTTAAGCTCATTTGGTGGAATCGATTTTTCTGAGGTAACCAAGTTGTAATGCTGATTTTTACCTTAAGGCGCTTAAACTTATTTTTCTTTACCATGTTTTTGCTGACGCTATTGAGCTTCAGTTTGTCATTTCTATTTCCTGGCGACCAACTCGTTAATTTAACGGGCGCACTCAATGCCTCTGATTCGGTTAGAGACACCCTAGCTGCTACCTATCAGCAAGATAGTAATATTATCGTTCAGTATTTCGCGTACTTATCACAAGTTTTCTCTGGTAATTTAGGCACAGCAATGACCACCAAAAGTGATATTTTCAACGAAATACTGCGCTTGCTGCCCGCTACCATAGAGTTGAGTTTGTTTGCATTTTTCCTTGCTACAATCGTTGGTATCCCTATCGGTTTTATCGCAGCGATTCACCACAAAAAACCAATCGATAACGCGATATTAGCTGTTGCGATGGTGGGTTATTCAATTCCTGTATTCTGGTTAGGCTTATTAGCAATTCTAACGTTTTCTATTCAACTTGGCTGGCTTCCTTCTGGCGGGCAAATGAGTTTGCTGTATGAGATTGAGCCACGCACTGGCTTTATGTTTTACGATATTCTTGTGAGCAGCAATGATTATAAATGGGACGCATTTCAAAATGCATTTGCGCACATTATTTTGCCTGCCGCTGTTATCGCTATTGCACCAGCAACCATTTTCATTCGGTTAGCGAGAACGGCAATGCTTACCGTACTTGAAACGAGTTACATTAAAGCTACTCGCGCAAAAGGCCTGAGCTTTAATCAGATTATCTTTAGACACGCAGTAAGAAACTCACTTATCAAGGTGATTCAACATATCGGTTTACAATTTGCAAACCTAGTAACACTCGCCATGATCACTGAAGTTATCTTCAACTGGCCTGGCATTGGTCGCTGGTTGATTGAAAGTATTTATCAACGTGATTACACCGCGATTCAAGGTGGGCTCTTGGTACTTTCGTCATTTATATTCGTAGTGCATATTATTACCGACTATATCTATGCAGTACTGAATCCATTAGCGCGAGGAGCAAAATATGGCTCGCGATAAAATATACCTAGAAGAAGAATTCCCTTCGCCATTAGTACAACTGTGGATAGTGTTCCGCAGCACACCAAGCATTATGATTGGCTTAGGTGCCTTTACATTTCTGATTGTACTCGCGATTTTCTCTCCGATTTTAGCCCCACACTCTTCCGTTGAAAGTAATATTACAATGGCGCTATTACCGCCAGCTTGGGATGATGCAGGCAATATAAGCTATCTACTAGGTACTGACGACTTGGGTCGAGACATGTTGTCTCGGTTAATGCATGGTGCGTCGCTTACCTTTGGTTTGAGTTTTGTTGTTGTCTTAATTGCCCTTGCAATAGGTGTGTTCATAGGTTCTCTGTCAGCATTAACTAAAGGCGTAAAATCAAGCTTTCTAAATCACTTTCTCGACGTCGTTTTATCAATTCCTTCTCTCTTATTGGCTATCATCATTGTTGCTATCTTGGGGCCGGGCTTAAGCAACACTTTGTGGGCGATCGTGATGGTGCTAATCCCACAGTTTATTCATATCACGCGAAGTGCGGTAAAAGAAGAATTTGCCAAGACATATGTGCTCGCAGCTAAATTAGATGGCGCAAGTAACTTGCGTATCCTTCAGCACTCAGTGATGCCGAACATTATCGAGAAAATCGTAAATCAAGCTACGTTTGCTCAATCTGCAGCCATATTGGATATCGCAGCCTTAGGCTTCTTGGGGCTTGGTGCACCTATTCCACTGCCTGAGTGGGGAGCAATGCTTGCTAGTGGCTTTGATCTTTTTTACATCGCTCCTTGGACAGTTTATTTACCCGGTCTTGCTATTTTATTTGCCGTAATCGCCACTAACCTCGTTGGTGAGGGACTACGACATGCGATTAAGCAGCGTAAGGATAGCTAATGAATTTATTTGATATACGTAATCTATCCATCGAGCTCGTAGGAAAAAACGAAAATACACTGGCTGTGGATCGCGTTAGTTTATCGATGAAAGAAGGCGAGGTGCGAGGCCTAGTTGGCGAATCGGGCTCGGGAAAATCATTACTTGCACAAGCAATCATTGGCGTACTAGATGACAAATGGAAAGTAAGCGCAGACCGTTTTCATTGGCGAGGAAAAGAGCTACTCCACCTCCCAGTAGAAGAGCGTAAAGCCATTATTACCAAAGATGTCGCAATGATCTTTCAAGAGCCAATGTCATGCCTGGACCCGACAACGACTATCGGTGAACAACTGGAAGAAGCCATCGACAATAGCCTATTAACGGGCAATTTTTGGCAGCGTAGAAAGCAGCGAAAAGAGGCAGCGATAAAGCTTCTCCACAAAGTAGGCATTAAGCAGCATACAAAGTGTAATAAAAGCTACCCACATCAATTAACAGAAGCGATGTGTCAACGTGTAATGATAGCGATGGCGTTAGCACGTCAACCAATTCTGCTGATTGCCGATGAGCCTACCGCGTCAATGGAAAGTACCAATCAAGGGCAAATTTTCCGTCTGCTGGCCAGTCTAAATCAGCTAAAAAACATGTCCATCTTGCTAATCAGCCATGACTTGGGAAGTATTACACACTGGACCAATACCATTACGGTAATGTACAGCGGGCAATTTGTCGAAGCGGGAACTACCTCGCAAATATTTACGCAACCATACCACCCTTATACGAGAGCGTTATTGGACAGTAGCCTAAAGGCTAACAGCCAAGTACCAACGAAGTCTCGCTTAATGGCTTTACCTGGTAGCATACCTATTCTGCAACACTTGCCCATAGGGTGTCGGCTAGGTCCTCGTTGCCCAAGAGCTCAACAAGCCTGTGTAAGCGCGCCTAAAGTAAAGAATTATCATGGCCACCAAGTAAGTTGTCACTTTAACCTCAAGGATAGTTACCGATGAGCGCCCTGCTAGAAGTCTCAGAGCTTAGTAAAACTTACACGGTAAGAAATCACTGGTTCCAACGCAAAGCGATTGTCGCACTTGAGCCTGTATCATTTACACTAGATGCGAAAAAAACGCTCGCCATCGTTGGAGAAATGGGCTCTGGTAAGTCAACATTGGCTAAGCTGCTAGTTGGAGCAGAGAAGCCAACAAGCGGGAAAATTAAGCTCAACGGTCAAGGGCTTGCCACTGGTAACTTTAAGCAACGTTGCCAACATGTGCGTATGATATTCCAAGACTCATCCACCACACTGAATCCAAGCCTAACCATAGGTCAATTGCTTGATGAGCCGCTGAAATTAAATACCGCGCTTAACGAGCTTGAGCGCAGCCAGTTGATCAGTGCAACCTTATTAAAAGTCGGACTGCTTGCTGAGCATATGTATTTCTATCCTCATATGTTTTCTGGCGGACAGAAGCAAAGAATCGCGCTAGCTCGCGCAATCATTCTTTCGCCACAGATAGTCATATTAGATGAAGCACTAGCGTCGTTAGACCCTTCCCTGCGCTCTCAAATGATCAACTTGCTACTAGACCTTCAGCAACAGATGGGATTGGCCTTTGTATTAATTTCACATGATTTAGGTATCGTTCGCCACTTTAGTGACAATGTACTAGTCCTTTGTAAAGGACAAATAGTAGAAAGTGGCGATACAAATACGGTATTGAAAAACCCAAAACATAAGTACACCCGAAAACTCATTATGAATCAGCAACTACAAATCGCTGGTAAGCTTTAATGGTTGGATATTATCTGCTGACTTAGTTGATGCTTGTAAAAGCAAAAAAAGCGCCATAAAGGCACTTTTTTTAATTAGACACAGATTCTCTATTAGAAACTGTTACTTGCTTCTGCTTCACTTTGCTTGATTTCAGCAGACCCTTTAAGTGACTCTACATAACCTTGGAAAGCTGATTGAGCCAACTGGTTAGCTTTCTGCTCCGCTAAGTTAGGAATCTCCTGTGCTTCACCTGCTTGTACAGCAGTAACTTGTACAAGTGCAAGGTCACCATTCGGTAAGTTAACGCTTTCCGCACTTACACTGCCTTCAACAGGGTGAGGAAGCACGAATGCTTTTCTTACAATAGCGCCATCAATATCACCGCCGAAACGAGCTACTGCAGCTTGGCTAACAAATTCACCGCCGAATCCCGTGACTTCATCGCTAATGCTCTCGCCAGCAACCAATTTAGCAATTAGCTCTTGCGCAACTGTTGCCGCTTTCTCAGTGGCTTTCTCATTGACTAAGATGTCGGTAATACGTGCTTTTACTTCTGAAAGTGGCTTAACGTTAGCTTCTTGGTATTCGTTCATACGCACAACCATAACCATGTCATTGTTCACTTCAATAACATCTGAGTTTAGGTTTTCTTGTAACACTAAATCAGAGAACGCTGCGTCGATAACTTTATTGCTATCGAACGGTGCAGGGTTACCACCGCGCGCTAACCATTCTGATGTCTGTACTGAACCATTAATAACTTCAGCTGCGTCATCTAAGCTGTCAGGGAATTCAAAGCTAACACGTGCCAATTCTTGTTGCATTTCGAAGAATTGATTTTGTGCCTTATCACTGGCTAAACGCGCAGCAATTTGCTCTTTCACTTCTTCAAACGCTGTCGTTTCAGCAGCTTTTAACTCTGTTAACTTAATAATGTGGTAACCAAAGCCCGTTTTCACTAAGTCAGTAATTTGGCCGGCTTCTGTCAGAGCAAATGCAGCTTCGTCGAATGCATCATCCATTACACCTGGTTCAATCCACTCTAGGTCACCACCGTTTTCACCACTGAATGTATCAGCTGACTCTGTTTTCGCTAACTCTGCGAAATCTTCACCTGCTTGCAAGCGAGCTAATACAGCTGCCGCCTTCTGCTCAGCAGCTGATTCATCATCACCAAACTCGATTAAAATATGTGAGATACGACGTTGCTCTTCAGTGCGGTATTCTTCCATATTATCTTGGTAGTACTGGCTAACTTCATCGTCTGAAACTGAAATGCCTGAGGCAATCTCAGCAACGTTAAGCGTTACATAATCAACTTTAACTTTCTCTTGGTTTTCAAACATTAATTGGTTGTCTTGGTAGTAAGCTGCAATCTCTTCATCAGTTACTTCAAGGCCTTCCTTAAATTGATGAGCACTAATAGTCGCATAAGCAATATCACGCGTTTGGTTTTGTAACGCAGTTAATTGAGACGTTTGGTAAGGTAGGCTGAACTCTGAACTAACAAGCGCTTGGCTAAGTTGGCGGCGCGTCATTTCAATGCGTAAATAATCGCGAAAATCAGATGACCGGAAAAAACCAGCTTGATTGATAACAGCTAAGTAGCGGTTGTTATCGAAAACACCGTTCAATTGAAACTCTGGCATCTCGCGAATAGTATCTTTGATTTGTTCGTCAGAAACACGAAGCGCTAAATCTTGTACGTTTTGGTTTAATAACTTTTCGTTAATGATGTTATCAAGAACACCTTTACGAAAGTTAGCCATGTAGGCTGGATCAGCTGCTAAAGTATCAAACATATCACCAAACTGCTGCATCATACGATTGCGTTGAGCTTGATATGCTTGGTCGAATTCACGTTGCGAAACTTTTTCCCCGTTAACTTCCGCTACTGACGTATCCACTGACGAGGTGTAGCCACCAATACCGGCAACAGCAAAGGTTAAAATAATAAGCCCAAGGATGCCCTTTGCTACTGGTCCTTGAGAGTTCTCTCTAATATTCTCTAACATCTTTTTCTCTTTTACACGAATGTGCGTTTCGTTTCGCGCGATTCTATCAGATCGAGCGCCCTGCTAGAAGCCGCTGAGCTTAAAAATACGCTATTTTATTTGCCTCAAGCCTTTATTCAATGTGGCTTACTCTACTTATCAAATGAAGTAATTAACTATGTGATTTACAAAGGCACAAAAGAAAAGACCACCTAGAAGGTGGTCTTTAAATTCTTACGAATGAAACTGTGATTAGTTACATGCGTCTTTAAGTATATATAATAAAATTCGTTTCAAAACGAGTGTTTCAAAATAAATCTTAATTTATCAACTAAATACCCTAAAAGCAGAATGCGACCTGATAAAATCGTTTCATTATCGTCGTTTTTCCACCTACACGACGAATGATGCCAGAGAATAAAGGAAACTTATAGTGAAAGCAACGCTATACTGCTCTGCATATCAGGGCAAGATCATACTTTGACTTGCGTAACTAGTAGAATTTGTGATCAAATCTAGCTTTTTAGGCTAGCTCATGTCATTTATCACCCACTTCAATAGTCTCAAAGATACTCGCTCTCACATCAATAAAAAGCATGACCT
>JAKVCY010000128.1 GCA_022448425.1 Thalassotalea sp.
AGCTGGCTGGCATGATTCAAAACGTAATGGTCGCGTTGGGTGGGAGCGGTTATGGGAAGGATGGTTTACACTGCAAACCATCCTTGAAGGTTATGAGCTAGCCAAGTCTCTTGATCTAGAAATGTGATCAAGAGACAGGCAAATTAGCGACCTTTCGTGCTAGTGTGCGTATATATCTAATTAATAGAGTATTTAATTTAACGCATCTTTCCAATTATAAGTCATGGCAAAGGTCTGATAACGCCCAATTCCAGCCCTTGTTTTGATTGATGTTGATAGGCCGTTTATTGCACAGGGCAGATGCTAGCCTATAATAAATATTTCTGCTTCTACAATCCGAGCGTCAACAATAGCCTTATATAAACGGACATTTCGCCTCAAAACTGATGGCTTGATTGTCAGATGGTCTCTGTAACGTGAGCGATTCTGCATGAAGTTGTAATCGCGGGCCTAGTGCTAAGGCTTGCTGGCAAGCATAAAGCCTATCACCAATGATTGGGTGGCCAAGCGATAGCATATGAACGCGTAGTTGATGAGAACGACCAGTTACCGGTGTCAGCTTAACCAGTGTTGTCTTCTCTTCTAATTTAATGATTTGGTAGTGTGTAAGTGCTTGTTTACCATTGTCGTGATCAACTCTCTGCTTCGGCCGGTTTGGCCAATCACAAATAAGCGGTAAATCGATGGTGCCAGAGCTTTCTGTTAAGTGACCAAAGACACGCGCGATGTAATGCTTTTTCGTCAATCGCTTTTCAAATTGTTGACTTATATGTACATGAGCAGCTTTATTCAGTGCCAGTACCATAATGCCGGATGTCGCCATGTCCAAACGGTGGACTATGGTAGCGCTAGGTAGCACGCGATTAACCCGTGTTTGCAAGCAATCTTGATGCTCAGGCAATCTGCCCGTTACGGTTAATAAGCCGCTGGGTTTATTGATAATGATCATGTCCTCATCTCGATAGACGATATCGAGATACGGTGTCATGGGGGGCTTGTAGTCGAATGCAGGGTTAGCAGCCATGGCTAACTTGATACTCGCAGTACTGAATAATTGTTGCCACCTAGTGGGTGACAACAATTAAACGAATGGCTTCGAACGTCAGCTGTGCTTTATCGATGTAGTTATTCAACTCTTCTTGCTGCAACTTGATAAAGGCGAGTTCTTCTTTACGAACACTTGGGTTAATTTCTGCAAGTGCTGCCAGACGCTCATATTCTTGAGTCAGTGACTCTTGCATGCGTGTACGTGCCTTTTCTGCGATGGCAGGGATTTGCTGTTCTGCATGAGCTTCAGCTTTGGTTACTAGCGGCTGAACTTCACCTTTTAACGCCTTAACTAACTGCAGTGCAACTTGCTTCTTAACGGGCGTTAATTGCTGCTCAAGTACTGCAGATGATACTTTGCTTGCCAGATTGTTACCGCCTTTATCCACTAAAATGCGAATTGGCGTTGTTGGTAAGTAACGACCTAATTGCAGTTGTGCTGGCGCTGTTGCTTCCACGGTGAAAATACACTCAAGGAAGAAAGTGCCTACCGGTAGCGCAGGGTTTTTAAGTAAACCAATGCTGGCGTTACCAATTTCATCGCTTAGTACCAAGTCCATTGAACCCGTGACCATCGGGTGATCCCAAGAAAGTAGTTGGTAGTCTTCACATGCAAGCGCTGTATCACGATTGAAAGTTACCGTTGTTCCGTCCTCCGGCAATTGCGGGAAGTTCGGCGACAACATATGTTCGGTTGGGTTAAGTGCAATCGCATTGTCGGCTTTGTCATCTTGTTGGATACCAAATACGTCAAAAATCTGGAACATAAACTGCGGTAGATCGATTTGATTATCTAATTCGGCAATTTGCTCGACAATCTCTTTCGCTCGGCCTTGACCACTTGAGTTCAGTTCTAACAGTTTATCGCGACCGCTTTCTAATTCTTGCTTGATTGTTAGGTGCTGCTGGTGACTCGCTTCGATGATAGCGTCGGTATCTTTACCTTGCCAAGCTTGTGTGAACATAGCTTGTTGCAGAGCTTTACCATGGCTTTCAAACACCGCACGGCCTGTAACACAGGTATGCTCGAAGGCATTTAATGCATTGTGATACCAACGGTACAACAGGCTTTGTGGCGAGTTTTCGAAGTATGGGATGTGCAACTGAATTGTTTGCGTTTGTCCAATACGGTCTAAACGACCAATGCGTTGCTCAAGCAAATCTGGATTAGTTGGCAAATCAAATAGCACTAAGTGATGTGCAAACTGGAAGTTACGGCCTTCACTACCAATTTCTGAACACAATAAAACTTGCGCGCTATCTTCTTCTTGCGCGAAGTACGCAGCGGCGCGATCGCGCTCAAAAATACTTAACCCTTCGTGGAATACTGCGGCACGAATGCCTTCTTTCACGCGTAGCGCGTTTTCCATATCGATAGCGGTTTCTGCGTGAGCACAGATAACTAACACTTTTTCTTTGTTGAGTGACTTTAATAAGTCAATTAAATAGCCTACGCGAGGGTCGAAGTTGTACCACTCGTCGCCTGTTGGATTTAAGCTATACAAACGCTCTGGAGTTGGTAGGTATTTGCTTACTTTATTGTTTGCTAGTTCATCTACCGTGTGGTCTGTCACTAAGCTATCGATAGCTGTTTGATACTCTGAAGGCAACAACATTGGCGTTGGCAATGGTTTACGCTCTGGGAAGCCTTTAATAGTATTACGGCTGTTTCGGAACAAAATACGTCCTGTACCATGGCGGTCGAGTAACTGGCTAATTAACTGCTGACGTGCTTTTGCTTGTGTGTCTTCGTCGCCTGTACTTAGCTCAACAAGCAAGGTGTTAATGTCAGATTCTTTTAGCAGCTGCTGCAATGTTTCGCTTTGCGTTTCTGTAAGCGGTTCCTTGGCGACAAGTGCATTGGCGGCATCAG
Source organism: Thalassotalea sp. (assembly GCA_022448425.1). Classification (GTDB taxonomy): domain Bacteria; phylum Pseudomonadota; class Gammaproteobacteria; order Enterobacterales; family Alteromonadaceae; genus Thalassotalea_F. The sequence goes on from JAKVCY010000128.1 coordinate 2,921, forward strand.
CCACTTCCGTGTAATGGCTTTCCTCTTCGATAAACGCTTGGTAATTAAAGAAGCGATCAGGGTCTAATAAGCGAAGGCGCGCAAAGTGGCTTTCGTGACCAAGTTGGTCTGGTGTTGCCGTTAGTAGTAGTACGCCCGGAATAACTTGTGCAAGCTGTTCAATACACTGGTATTCAATGCTTGGGTCTTCTTTAGACCAATTCAGGTGATGCGCTTCGTCAACCACCATTAAATCCCACTCTTCAGCGATAAGTGATTCATACCACTGTGGGTTGTCGGTTAAGAAGTCGAGGTTTACCAGCACTAATTGCTCTTCGCTGAAAGGGTTTTCGCCACCACTTTGCTGGCAACGCTCGTCGTCATAAATGGCGAATTTCAAATTGAAACGGCGCAGCATTTCAACCAACCACTGATGCATCAATGATTCAGGCACAACAACCAGTATGCGTTTAGCTCGGCCTGTAACAAGTTGTTGGTGAATGATTAAGCCAGCTTCAATGGTTTTACCTAAACCAACCTCGTCAGCTAGTAGTACGCGAGGTGCGTAGCGAGATCCAACTTCCTCGGCGATGTATAACTGGTGTGGAATTAAGCTAACGCGACCGCCACTTAATCCCACAAGCGGTGATTGTTGCTGCTCGAATTGCTGTTTCAAACACGCTTTGCGTAGGCGGAACCAGTCTAAACGGTCGGTTTGGCCGTTGATTAATCTGTCTTGCGGTTTGTTGAACTTTATAAAGTGATCAACCATCACCTCTTTTAGTGATAAGGGCTCTTTGGTGTCGTTTCGCACACCAATGTAGGTAATACTACCGTTTTGCTCATCAACTTCTTCAACCGTCATTGTCCAGCCTTCATGGCTTGGAACAACATCGCCCGCATTGAAGATAACGCGTGTTAATGGCGCGTTGTCGATAGCATATTTTCGAGACTCTCCTGTCGCGGTGAAAATAATAGACACAAATCTATTTTCAACGTTGGTGACTGTACCCAAACCTTGATCAGATTCACTATCACTGATCCAACGTTGACCCGGACAAAATTGCATAGAAAAACTCCCAAATATATAACCTGACTAGCAAAAACCGCTTTTTGCTATGATTAACGTTAATTACAACGAAAAAAAGGGCGACATCTTACCTGTAATAGTAGATGTATTCACCAAAAAATTCGTCTTTCTGGTCAGGAAACTCAGGGCAAGATCATACTTTGACTTGCGTAACTAGTAGAATTTGTGATCAAATCTAGCTTTTTAGGCTAGCTCATGTCATTTATCACCCACTTCAATAGTCTCAAAGATACTCGCTCTCACATCAATAAAAAGCATGACCT
>JAKVCY010000129.1 GCA_022448425.1 Thalassotalea sp.
AAAGGTAACGATGCATGGCATGTGGTTGATGCAACACCAGGTTTAGGGCGCGATGCCTTTGTACTGGTAAGCGTAGGTTGTAGTGTAACTATGATCGAGCGGTCGCCGGTAGTTGCTGCCTTGCTTGAAGATGGAATACGCCGTTTATCGCTGACTTTTCCTGACCTTGCCAACCGAATGTCACTTCAGCATGGAAATAGTGCTGAGGTAATGCAATACTTCAAAGGTGAAAGCGTGGATGCTATTTATTTAGACCCCATGTTTCCGCATAAAAAGAAATCAGCCTTGGTGAAAAAGGAAATGCGGCTGTTTCAGCAACTGCTAGGGCACGACCCTGATGCAGATGCGCTGTTGCCGCCAGCACTAATGCTAGCCACGCACCGGGTAGTCGTGAAACGCCCAAATAGTGCAGATGTGCTGGCCGGAGAAAAACCATCAATGGCCATTGAGAGTAAGAAACATCGATTTGACGTGTATTTGTGTCAGAAAAATTAGGAGAACCATATGATACAAGTTGGAAGCACTCTGCCTGAGGTGGATTTTAGCTTATTAGAAAACGGTGAAGTAACTAACCCTGGTACAAATGAACTGTTCACTGATAAAAAAGTGGTTGTGTTTGCTGTGCCTGGCGCTTTTACGCCAACCTGCTCGCATTCTCATCTTCCAGGCTATGTTGCCCTAGCAGATAAGATTAAAGCTAAAGGCGTCGACAGCATTATTTGTTTGTCGGTGAATGATGCGTTCGTAATGGATGCATGGGGCAAAGCAAACAATGCAGAAGAAATTTTAATGGTTGCCGACGGCAATGGTTACTTCACTAAACAAATTGGCCTAGACATGAGTACTGGTAACTTTGGCGGTATGCGTTCACTGCGTTATTCAATGCTTGTTGAAGACGGTAAAGTGAAGAAGCTTAACGTTGAAGACCCAGGTCGTTTTGACGTAAGCGACGCGCAAACCATGCTAGATAGCCTGTAAAAGCTAACACTCTCTTATTGCGCCCATTGATTAAAACGCAAATGTGGCAAGCATAAGTACGCTAAATAGTAAAAAAGCCCGCTGCAAAGAGCGGGCTTTTTGTTGGGATAGTGAAAAATTTGTATTTATGGCCAGAGCGTGTGAACTCTTTTATACAAGACAGGTCTTTTTCATTAAACTGTCATAAGAGTATGATCTCACACTTTCACTAATACGTTATATAACATGCGCTTAAAGTAGCATTAGTATGCTTGTAATGCGTGCTAACAGCATTGAATAACGCAATGTTAACGTTTGAAATACGAGCTAAAACGCAGATGGTGTGTGCGGTAAGCGGTAGCTGTTCGCGGCGTGTCGCCTTTACTCTATTAATGATAATAAGTATCATTTGCGGCGATAATTAAGAATTAGGAAACAGTATGACAACAACACTAAAACGAATGAGCGCTCTAGTTTTTGCTTCTGCGATGTCTCTAGCAGTGGTGTCTCTAGCTATGGTGTCAAGTAGAGCCATGGCTAATGGTGAAATAGGCGACCACGTAAATAACCTGCATGCACATATCAGCGAATATACTGAAGAAGTGCATTGGTTAGAGAGCAAGTTCGGTAGTGTAGTTGACGCATACGCAGCCAAAGATAAGTCACTTAAAACAGATGCGCTTATTGAGTACTGGGAAGAAGTGGAATTCCATTCGGCCATTGAAACTCAATTTGTGCCAATTTATGCATCAATTTGGCAAGGCATATACGGCGTTAAAATGGCAATAGACGGTGGAAAGTCGTTGAGCGAAGTTCGCAAAGAGCAAGAGAACTTAAATCATGCCTTGTGGCAAGCGCTAGGCGCAGTTAAACTTGCCGCCCAATATCAGAAGAAAGGCTTAGTGGACGTGGTGAAAACCACGGAAAAAGAACCTACTACTGGCCCTGAAGTGATTGACGATATTAAAACTCGCCTTGATCGTGTGGTGGCTAAATATGCAGAGCAGTTACACGAAGTAGCAACAACGCTAGTTCACGACACCTATCTTCAGCGTTTCGAAGGTGTTGAAGGCGACCTAATTGCAAAAGACGCAGCATTGGTTGAAGACTTAGAGAAAGACTTCAACGTTACGCTACCTCAAGCTATTTCGAAGAATAAAGGGGTAGACAGCGTACGAGCCGTAGTAGAAACCATGCAAACTAAGCTCGACCGCGCTCGCGCACTGCTAGTAGAAGCAGAAAAAAGTCGTAAAGACGTATTTTAAGGAAGCTTTATGCAAAGAAGAACATTCTTACAAGGCTTAGCGGCAGCAGGTGCGTTGGGCAGCATGCCCTTCGGTGCTTTGCAAGCCATGACGCAAACGGGCAGTGTGTCGGTTGAAACGCTTCCCAAATTAGAGGGTGATTTAACTCTCTACCTTGGTCGTGGTGAGGGCGGTCTTTACGAGAATGTGCTTAAAGCAATTGAAAAGCGTAACCCCAAACTAAATCTTAAAGTGCGCCGCGGCGGTTCAGCGGCGCTAGCCAATACCATTGTGGCGGAAACAAAAGCAGGCGTGAAACGTGCTGATTTGTTCTGGGCGGTAGATACGGGCTCTATCGGTGTAGTAACCGATGCAGGTGCGGCAAAGCCTTTACCTGCCGATTTAACTGCCCAACTTAAAGATGGTTTTCAATATTCTAGCTGGTCTCCGGTAACAGGGCGCGTTCGTACGTTGCCATATAACACCAAGCGCGTATCTGAACAGCAAATCCCCGATAGCGTAATGGCACTTGCCGACAGCGACTTAAAAATTGGCTGGGCGCCCGCGTATTCATCATTCCAGTCTTTTGTTACTGCTATGCGAATTCTAGAAGGCGAAGCGGCAACTAAGTCGTGGCTTAAGGGGATTAATCGTAATTCGAAAAAATACGCTGGTGAACTTGGTGTAGTTATGGGTGTTGAGCGCGGTGAGGTAGATATAGGTTTTGCGAACCACTATTACACCTTGCGCTTGAAATCAGGTAAGCCCGACGCCAACGTAGCGCTTGCCTATACCAACAACGATGCAGGATGTTTGGTGAATGCATCTGGCATAGTTGCATTAAGTGAAGGCAGCTTACCGGCTAACTTTATTCGTTACTTACTAAGTACTGAAGTTCAGGCGTACCTAGCTCGTGAAGCCTACGAAATACCCTTGGTACAAGGCGTAGACCAGCCTCAAGGGCTTGTAAGTTTAAGCGACCTGTCGCCTCCCGATATGGACCTGCGTAAATTGGCAGACTTGCGTCCCACTCTTAACATGATGAGGGATGTTGGCGTACTGTGACAAACTGGCCAAAGTCGTACCCACTGGCTCTACTAATAGCGCTGATGGCTTTATTGCCCGTCGGCGTTTTGTTTTCTTTAGCCCAAGACAGTGCGCAACTTTTCGATACCCATAACCTACGCGTTTTAGGCAATACTTTATCTTTAGTTGTGCTTACCATCATTGGTGCTGTCGCTATCGGCGTACCACTTGCCTTTTTCACAGCCTACGTGCAAATGCCGTTTAAACGCTTTTGGCTAATATTACTTGCCGCGCCTCTTGCATTGCCCAGCTACATTGGCGCGTTTGCCATGTATTTTTCCTTTGGTCGCGGCGGTGAAATAGAAAACGTACTTGGCATAACTACACCTCCAATTAGTGGGCTTTGGGGCTCGGCACTTGTTATGAGCCTGTACACATACCCCTTTGTAATGATGACAACCCGTGCAAGTCTTTTAAGCTTAGACGCTAGCTTGGTAAATGCAGCGCGTACGTTAGGTTTGTCACTTGGTGCAAGCCTATGGCGAGTTGTGCTACCGCGCGTAGTAAACAGCGTAGCAGCAGGTGCTCTATTGGCAGCGCTGTATGCGTTATCCGATTTTGGCACGCCTGCCATTATGGGGTTAGACACCTTCACGCGAGTTATCTTTGTAGAATACAACGCGTTCGGGCTTAGCCAAGCAGCCATGCTGAGTTTGCAGTTAATGGTTATTGTGTGCCTGATATTGTTTATAGAGAGCCGAATAGGCGGGGCAAAAGAGCGACCAGGTAA
>JAKVCY010000013.1 GCA_022448425.1 Thalassotalea sp.
CATTTTTATTAGAAAACATTGATGTGACAAGTGATGACGTAGCTAAGATTAAGTCGGTGTTTTACCTTAGTGACTTCCCAAACACCAATGTAAAGTATTATCAAGCATCACTAATTGCTGTGGAGCCGATGAACCCAAAGGGCATGTACAGAGCCTTAGAAAGATTGAACAATGGCGAACAGTTTGAGGACGTTTTTAACGAATTCTTTTAAGTGTTGATTAATATTGAAATTTTATTATATCAACACAGAAATGGATCAGAGCCTAGTTATAGCCTACATTTCTTCTTTGCTAGTACCTTTTTATTCAATGGAGCATAGTGGATATCTGCTTAAATCTTACCTTTCTAACGACAAGCTAAAGCCCACCAAAACGAAAAAAGGGTAATAACCTTATGGCTATTACCCTTTTTGATTGTATGTCTAATAGAAATTAGTGGTTTTCAGACACCATGTTGTTGATATATTCGATTTAGGACAAATGCTATTTCAAAATAGATAGCAATATAAGCCCCAAAATTATTACTGAGAACGTTTAACAATCAAAATGATTGAAAGAAGAAGCAAGCACCACAAAGCCCCCCCTGAACTATTTTTAGGCTTATCTAAAACTTTTATAGTAGTAGTCTCACTCACACTCAATTCACCGTCACTTACAGTAACTTTGAAACGATAGTCTTCATCGCCTGAGACACTCGGTGCAACGAAAATAAATGATGTTATTGCATTAGCTAAATCTAAAGCTGTAGCGCCAGATAACTGTTCCCAAATAATAGTTAATTCATCACCATCCAAATCTTGAACTTCTAGATTGACGGCTAATTCTTCATTTTCTATTACGTTTGCAGACATAGGAGTAAGCTGTATAGTGGGGGCTTTATTAACATCAACAATATTAACGTCCAAAAATACTGTTTTAGCATAATTACCATCTGAAACTTCTACAGAAAAAGCGATCGTCGTATCGCGTTCAACTTCTGGCGCTAAAAAGCTTAAATCTTTTTCTTTTTCTGAAAAATCTAGCACTAACTCGTCGGATAGCTGTCGCCAACGATACTCTAGCTCATCATTATCTTCATCATATATCGATAACTCTAGAAAAAAAGTATCTCCTTCATTAGCCATTAACTGCTCTTCAGGCAAAGCAATTGCTGGGGCTATATTAAGTTGCGAAACATTTGTGACACTATTGGTTACAGGATCATAGTACGTTAAGTTGCCAACTGATTCGGAATTTTTGGAATGGAAAAATAATTTATTATCAAACGATTGAAAATTAACAGGATTGGAACTTACATCTCCTGAGTTTATATCGGCCACCTGCTCAATCGTTAAAGTTGACTTATTGACCTTCCACAACTCTCTCCCTAGAGTTTCAGTAAAACCAGAAAAATAGAGTTCACCTGCAAAAATAAACAAATTATCAGGTTCAAGGCTTCCTGAGCCCTCCATTGTAGATGCATATAAATCTATTTTATTTTCGTTTAAATCAAGCTCAAATATTTCACTTCCAGTCTCTGGAGATTTGGCAACAAAATAAACCTTATTCCCTTGCCTAGCAAATGAATCAGAAAAAGATTCCAGCTGGGCTAACCACTCACCGTCAAGTAAAGTTTCATCGTGAGTATCGGGGTTATAAACAACTACCCCTCCTTTTTTAACGGAAAAATCAACAAGATCTAATCTATGGTCGTAACGAATAGTAGAATTGAAAAACGTATAAGTATTTTCTTCACTTGAAATAACTTTTTGAATTTCAAAAGTTTCAGATGACTGAGCATCGTTGAGATATCCTAATGCGCGAGCACAAACTGCAGAGTCGGTTTGCGTAGCAGTTACCGTATCATAAAAAATGGCACAATCTTTTCGTTTAAAATGTGAAGATTCACGATAAACCTTAATCAAATAGTGTTGATGTGCGACAAAATCAAAGCCTTTTAATTGTGCGTTTGATGAAGTAGAAAAGTTGTCACTCAGATCGATATTCGTAACTTCACCAGAATTAATAACAATTTGATTAAAGAGCCATTCATGTCCGGCAAAGAGTGCAACAAAAACCAGTTGGCTATTAAATACTAGCGGGTTAAAAATATCGTAAAGGTTATTCGAGTCTTTTTTAAGCTCTATTCCTTCAACCATTTCTATTGTGTTGGTCAGTGGATTGATATACCTAAGCCTTGTCGACCACGAAGACACTTGGCTCAAATTGCTGAAATATAAACGTCCACCATAGCTCACTAAATTTTCAGGGTCAGAGCTTGAAGCCCCGTCTAAAAAATCCTCTATTAATGTAGCCACGTTTGACTGCGGATCATATTGCCATAGCTCCTGACCATGAATTGCATCTTCGGCAGTAAAATATAACTTCCCATCGTGAACAGTAAGTTCAGATAGATTGGTAAAATGGAAGTTAGCATTTGCGACAGCTGTTTTTGAACCGAAAAATGTAAGTAAAAAGCCAATTAATACGATTGCCCTAATATTAGAAACCATCTCATAAAATCCTTTTATTTTCTATTACTTAAAGCTATAAGAGTGAGACAATACTACATTGTGAAGCACTATGCAAATCAACAGTATACGTTTGTTCGTATTGTAAAGAGGTATGGATATCAGTTAATTAAAAGTACCAAAACGAAAAAAGGGTAATAACCTTCTGATTATTACCCTTTCTCATCGTATGTCTATGAGAAGTTAGTGGTTTTCAGACACCATGTTCACGGTGTACTTAGGGATTTCTACCACTAAGTCTTCATCCTTGATGATAGCTTGGCAACCTAAACGTGACTCGGGCTCTAAGCCCCAAGCTTTGTCTAGCATGTCGTCTTCAAGTTCATCAGACTCATCTAATGAGTCGAAACCTTCACGAATAATCATGTGACAAGTTGTACACGCACATACTTTCTCACATGCATGCTCAACACCAATGCCATTTTTTAAGGCAACGTCTAAAACCGTCTCGCCCGTTTCCGCTTCAATAACGGCACCGTCTGGACATAACTCTTCATTTGGTAAAAATATAATTTGTGGCATGGTTACACCTTATCTACAGATTGACCAGACAATGCAGTGCGAATGGAGGAATCCATTCTACGCTCTGCAAATGTAGCGGTTGCCTGATTCACAACTTCAATTTGTTTTTCTATATCGTCAGTAGCATTGGTTTTTGCTACTTCTGCCAATGTTGACAGTGCATTTTCAATCACGGCTAATTCTTCTTCGCTCAATAATGCTTTATCACTATCTAAAGCTGACTGCACAGCTTCAATCACGCGAGCAGCCTCTACTTGCTGTTCTTTTAACATACGTGCTTGAATATCCTCTTTGGCGTTAGCCATTGAGTCTTTGATCATATTCGCAATCTGGCTTTCATCCAAGCCAAATGATGGCTTAACCTCGATGCTGGCTTCAACACCAGTAGATTTTTCCATTGCACTCACTTCAAGCAAACCATCAGCATCCACTTTAAAGGTCACGCGAATATGCGCAGCACCAGCGGCCATTGGCGGAATATTTCGCAACTCAAAGCGTGCTAACGAACGACAAGCATCAACCAACTCTCGCTCACCCTGCAGCACGTGAATCGCCATTGCTGTTTGGCCGTCTTTGAACGTTGTGAACTCTTGTGCCTTAGCTACAGGAATAGTGGTGTTACGAGAAATCACCTTCTCAACCAAGCCGCCCATTGTTTCTAAGCCAAGTGATAAAGGGATAACGTCTAATAACAGCATTTCGCTGTCAGGCTTGTTACCCGCTAAGATATCAGCCTGAGTCGCTGCACCAATTGCTACCACTTTGTCTGGGTCAATTGATGTTAGAGGTGGCTGTTTGAAAAAGCTTTCTACTTCCTTACGCACTAGTGGCACCCGAGTAGATCCGCCAACCATAACCACTTCGATGACTTCATCACTCGTTACCTCAGCATCTTTTAGTGTGCGACGACAAGCACGTAGCGTTTGAGCGACTAGTTTTTGAATTAATGATTCAAACGTTTCTTTACTTAACTCATGCTGCCACTTCTTGCCATCTTCAAGCTCAAGCGTAATTTCACATGACTCAGCAGAAGATAACGTTTCTTTAGCCTGACATGCCTGCATCGTTAATTGGCGTTCAAGCGAAGGAGAAAGTGGGCGAGTTAGGCCAGCTTGCTCTACCAAGTAATCTGCAATCGCTAAATCGAAGTCGTCTCCGCCAAGCGCAGAATCGCCGCCTGTCGCTAACACTTCGAATACACCTTTGTTAAGACGTAAGATTGAGATATCAAATGTACCGCCACCTAAATCGTAAACAGCGATAACACCTTCTTTACCTGAATCTAAACCATATGCTATGGCAGCGGCTGTTGGCTCATTCAAAAGTCTTAGCACATTTAAACCAGCAAGCTTAGCTGCATCTTTAGTACTTTGACGTTGTGCGTCATCAAAATAAGCAGGAACAGTAATAACTGCACCCACTAATTCACCGGCCAATGAAGCTTCTGCACGTGAGCGCAATGTGCTCAGAACTTCTGACGACACTTGTACTGGGTTGACCTTACCCTTTCGCGTCACTAACTCAGGATGGTTTTCATCACCGCAGAATTGATATGGCAAAGATGGATACTTGGCTTGAATGTCCGCTAATGATCGACCAATAAGTCGTTTCGCAGAGACTATGGTATTTTCTGGATCAGTTACCGCATGCGCTTTAGCGGCATCGCCAACTAATGTTCCATCATTCTGATAGCTCACAATTGACGGCAAGACATCGCTACCATCAGCTGCTTTAAGCGTAGTTGCCTCGCCACTTAACACACTGGCCACGAGTGAGTTCGTCGTACCTAAATCAATACCGACAGCAAGTCGATGCTCATGAGGTACAGTACTTTGCCCTGGTTCGGCTATCTGTAATAAGGCCATTTGTTACTCTTAATTTTGTAGGATGCTGTTTATAGCTTGGTAATTCATAGGTGGAATTTTAGCGACTTTCCACCTATTTATCAGGATTTTTATGTTTCGAACAAAAAATCTTCTAAGCGATCGAGCTCTAGGTGTAACTTTTGGTAAAACTTAAGTTTACGCAAGTTGTCGCTGGCAAGTTGATTAGCTTCTTCGGTATTATCAGCTAGCTGCGTTTGCATGGTTTTAAACAAACCTTCAAATTCGATTTCTAACACTTGAGTGGCTTCGAATATCGCCGCGTCAATGTCATCAGCAAACTTTACTTCTGCAAGCATTTCACGCAACTCCATTTGGCGCATTAAGAACATATTATCTTTAAACGACGCTTGCTCATTAGGCATTTCAGTGCCACGTAAGGTAAGCATGTATTCCGCGCGCTTTAACGGATTTTTTAACGATTGGTAAGCATCGTTAATCATGGAAGATTTTTGAACAGCCAACATTTGTTCTTGGCTAGAAGCGTGAGCGAAACGGTCAGGATGAACACTTCGCTGTAATTTTTGGTAAACCTGCGCTAGACGTTCCGTATCCAGGTTGAATTTTTCTTCCAGACCGAATAATTGAAAGTAATTCAAAACAACTCCGATACTTTACTGTTTGGGTTAGTTAAACGTTGAAGCTCTCACCACAACCACATTCGCCTTTCGCGTTAGGGTTAGTGAATTTAAAGCCTTCGTTTAAGCCTTCCTTAACGAAGTCTAATTCGACTCCGTCAAGGTATACTAGGCTCTTGGCGTCAATAATAACGTTAACGTCATCAATTTCGAACATCTGATCGTCTTCGTTCATGTCATCAACAAACTCAAGCACGTATGCTAAACCAGAACATCCAGTGGTTTTAATGCCTAGGCGTAAGCCTAAACCTTTACCACGGTTTACTAGAAAAGACCTTACGCGATCTGCCGCCGATGCGGTCATAGTGACTGCCATTATACTTCCTTAGCTGTCTTGCTTACTTTGGTAATCTTCTAATGCAGCTTTAATTGCATCTTCAGCTAAGATTGAGCAGTGAATTTTCACCGGTGGTAATGCTAACTCTTCAGCAATTGCAGTGTTCTTAATTTCTGCTGCTTCTTCAATGCTTTTACCTTTTACCCACTCAGTAACTAGTGAGCTTGATGCAATTGCACTACCACAACCGTAGGTTTTGAATTTAGCATCTTCAATAATACCTTCATCAGTGATTTTAAGCTGTAGTTTCATCACATCACCACATGCTGGTGCACCAACCATACCGGTTGCTACTTGTGGATCGTTCTTATCAAGAGAGCCTACATTTCTTGGGTTTTCGTAATGATCGATTACTTTTTCGCTATATGCCATTTTTCAACTCCTGCGCTTAGTGCGCTACCCATTCAACTGATTCTAAATCAACACCGTCTTGGAACATTTCCCAAAGTGGTGACATTTCACGTAGATGACCAATTGCGTTTTGAATTAATTCGATTGCATAGTCAATTTCTTCTTCTGTGGTAAAACGACCAAAACTGAAGCGAATTGAACTGTGTGCTAGTTCGTCATTCAGACCTAATGCACGTAAAACATATGAAGGCTCTAAGCTAGCAGACGTACAAGCAGAACCACTTGATACCGCTAAGTCTTTAAGTGCCATGATAAGCGACTCACCTTCAACGAAGTTGAAGCTAACGTTTAGGTTACCTGGGTAACGCTTGTCGAAGTCACCGTTAACAAAAACCTGTTCCATATCTTTGATACCTGCCCATAGGCGGTCACGCATTTTAGTTACGTGTTCAAGGTCTTTTGCCATTTCTTCTTTGGCGATACGGAAAGCTTCACCCATACCAACGATTTGGTGTGTCGCTAGTGTACCACTGCGCATACCGCGCTCGTGACCACCACCGTGCATTTGTGCTTCTAAACGCATGCGTGGCTTACGGCGAACATATAACGCACCAATGCCTTTAGGGCCATAAATTTTGTGCGCTGAGAACGACATTAAATCAACTTTTAAGTTTTGCATGTCGATTGGCAATTTGCCTGCACTTTGCGCAGCGTCAACGTGGAATGCAATCTTACGTGCACGACACATTTCACCAATTTCAGCGATATCTTGAATCACGCCAATTTCGTTGTTGATGTGCATAACTGATACAACAACCGTATCATCACGCATCGCTGCTTCAAGTTTTTTAAGGTCAATTAAGCCATTTGGCTCTGGATCAAGGTAAGTTACTTCGAAGCCTTGACGCTCTAGTTCACGACACGTATCAAGTACAGCTTTATGCTCTGTTTTACACGTGATGATGTGCTTACCTTTCTTGCTATAAAAGTGCGCAGCACCTTTGATTGCAAGGTTGTTTGATTCTGTTGCACCTGAAGTGATAACAATTTCACGGGAGTCTGCATTGATTAAGTCAGCAATTTGGTTACGTGCGATATCAACTGCTTCCTCAGCCTGCCAGCCGAATTTGTGAGAGCGAGATGCTGGATTACCAAAATGCCCTTCATTTGTCATATATTCCATCATTTTCTCAGCAACGCGCTTATCAACTGGCGTTGTTGCAGAATAATCAAAATAAATCGGTAATTTCATGGATTATATTTCTCCAATGCTTGAACGAGCTAGTTAAGACCAGTCGTTTACAATGTTTCGGGTTGCAATCAAGGTTTCTAAACTTGGCTCAGGCTGATTCATTTGTTCTGCATCCTGACGTTTTGAAACCGATTTGACATCTCGTTGTTCTACGAGCTCTGACAATGAGATGCTTTGTAAGAATTCTTCAATGCGCTTACTTAAGTCTGACCAAAGGGTATGAGTTAAGCATTGATTACCGCCTTGGCAGTTGCCCTGTCCCATACATTTCGTTGCATCGACACTTTCGTCTACTGCACTAATCACATCAGCGACAGCGATTTGTGCCGAACATTTACCCAAACGATAACCGCCACCTGGGCCTCGTACGCTAGTCACTAAGCCGTGTTTGCGTAAGCGAGAGAAAAGTTGTTCTAAGTAAGAAAGTGATATTCCTTGACGTTCAGAAATATCAGCTAGCGGCACAGGTCCAGAGGCTGCATGAATCGCAACGTCTAACATAGCTGTTACGGCATAACGCCCTTTTGAAGTTAATTTCATAATGTGCCCTAGTTAATTCGCCGCGCAATTATATATATCCTTGTAAATTAGTCAAACATATACCCGACTAAATCACTCAAGTATTATACGTGCGAATTTGCATTTGGGTCAATAAATACCTGACTAAATTACTCAAGTATTTATTATTCATGTGTGGAATGTACTGAAAAGGCCTGTAATTATAAAGGATGACGAAGTGACGATTCAAACATTTTCTATCGTTAAATAGCCACTCTATTGACGTAAAACTCAATTCGTTAATAGGCTAATTAAATTGTTGGATCAAAAGCTTCTACAGACTGCTTTCTGCGTTCAGCTGCTTTTTTCTCGTCTTCAACAAACTCACCAACGCGCAATTCAGGCAACTCTTTATCACAAACATTACCACCAAGGTGATTAACTTCTTTACATAAATCAGTCACTTTGCCGTCCATCAGGTGAATGTGATCAAGTAAACGTCCAATCGCTTTGGCAACGGGATCTGGATTGTCTTCTGATACCGCATAAGCATCAAAACCATACTTTTGAGCAACAGCATCCCTTGCACCGTTGCCTTTCTTGCCATTTGGATTGACAATCTTGCCTGGAATGCCGACTGCTGTTGCATTTGCAGGTACGTCTTTAACCACAACAGAGTTAGAACCAACCTTACCACCCTTACCGATAGTAATTGGGCCAAGAATTTGTGCACCAGCACCAATAACAGCATTATCTTCAAGCGTTGGGTGGCGTTTACCTTCCTTCCAGCTAGTACCACCTAAAGTAACACCATGGTAGATGGTTACGTCATCGCCTATTTCAGCAGTTTCACCAATCACCACCCCCATACCGTGGTCGATAAAGAAACGGCGTCCAAGTGTCGCACCGGGGTGTATTTCGACACCTGTTAACCAACGAGAAAAAGTTGATAGCAAGCGCGCCAATAATTTCCAATTATGGCGCCACAGTTTATTACTTAGTCGGTGGACCCAAATGGCATGCATACCTGGATAATTGGTTAACACTTCAAACCAATTACGTGCTGCTGGATCTCTATCGAAGATACTTTGAATATCTTCTCTAATTCGACTAAACATAATGTGTCCTATCTATTTATCGTCTTTTTCCGCAAGGCGTTTTGCCGTCTTCTCTACTGAGGACAAAATGCCACGCCACATTTTTACTTCTTTACTGTCAGGTCGAGCGCGATTAATGAAACGTCTCAACTTCGTCATGACAAGGCCGGGGTGGCTTGGCACTATAAAGCCAGTTGCTTTCAATGCATCTTCAAAGTGCTGGAACATGCGCTCTGTTTCTTCAACAATAGGGTATTCTTCATCATCGGCTTTTTCTGCAAATACTGCGTTCTCTGCAGCCAAGTAAGCCATGCGAACTTCGTAGCTAAGTGTTTGCACTGCCATCGCTAAATTAAGCGAGCTGTATTCAGGATTAGCAGGAATTTGTACATGGAAATGGCAAAGTTGCAGCTCTTCATTTGTTAGACCGCTACTCTCTCTACCAAATACTAAAGCAACCGGGTAGTCGGTCACTTCTTGAATGAGTTTTTCACCACAATTTCTTGGTTCAAGCATTGGCCATGGTAAAGTACGTGAACGTGCACTTGTACCTACTACCAACCCACATTCAGTAATAGCTTCTTCAAGTGTTTTTACCACTTGTACATTAGCAAGCACATCTGTTGCGCCTGCTGCTAGTGCTTGCGCTTGACCATTCGGCATTTCGATTGGGTCAACTAGCACCAACTGGCTTAACCCCATGGTTTTCATCGCACGAGCTGCTGAGCCGATGTTGCGACAATCTGACGTATTAACTAATACAATTTTAACGTTCGCTAAATTTGGCGAAGTCTTTGAGTTTTCATTTTGACTTTGATTAGACATTAAATAACTATCTAGATGGCTAAAATTGACAGTAGTTTAACATAACTTTGTTATCTCAGCAGCCTCGTATTTTGACGCTTATTCATCTAACTCGCTATTTAGTTTCATTATGAATTAGTGTTTTTTGTTCTAATTCAAACTTCGCTAGTTAAATCTACTTTACTATGCGCGCCTCAATCGTAAGGAATAGACTATGATTAATAGCACTAATTAGTGCTTTAAGCTCTCGATACTTGTTAATTACTCCTGTTGTAAAGCTAAATAAGGAGTAACGAGAAATAAAGGAGAAGACAGACAAAACAAAGTGTGCGTCATTCCGCTACACCTTCACTATTAAAGGGCATTTACCGAGGGATATCTGTCAGCTAATACTACGTCATCATGATCACAGTTATGTAAAGCAAGGCACAGGTGACGCCAATGAATTAGCCTATTGCGTGCTCAAGGCGGCAGAAAACCTAACCGAAAATTTTAAGCGGTATGCCAATTCGGCTGACTGGCCGCATATCCATCGCGATGTGCTCTCGACGTTAGGTATATCTGACGAAGATTATAGAGACTTAGCCGATGACTACATGCAAGTTTATGAAGGCTAAAACGTAAAACGTTTAATTTTTAAACACCAGCAACTAGCATTTCATAATTGTTGCTGGTAAAATGCACGCCGCGTTGGCGACGAGTGGGTTGTCAGCACTGTTCTTTTACATGCTGTTTTACAAGTTAAAGGTAGTTATATGCATCCTATGCTAAATATCGCTGTGCGCGCTGCGCGTTCAGCAGGAAACGTTATCGCTCGTGCATTCGAGCAGCAAGATAAAGTAGAAGTTGAGTCAAAAGGTAGCAACGATTTTGTTACTAATATCGACAAACAAGCAGAGCAAGTTATTGTTGATGCAATTCAAAAAGCCTATCCATCACACAGTATCGTTGGTGAAGAATTCGGTTTAATCGAAGGCACAGATCCTGACTATCAATGGATCATCGACCCATTGGACGGTACTACTAACTTTGTAAAAGGCATTCCTCACTTTGCCGTATCTATTGCGTTAAAAGTTAAAGGTAAATTAGACCAAGCTGTTGTTTTCGATCCAATTCGCGGTGAATTATTCACAGCGAGTCGTGGTAAAGGCGCGCAATTAAACGGCTTCCGTATTCGCGTTAAAAACTCAAAAGAGCTAACTGGTGCAGTTTTAGCAACAGGCTTCCCGTTCAAGAAGAAGCAACACACTGATGCTTACCTAAATATGTTCAAAGCACTATTCACTAAAACAGCTGACATGCGTCGTGCAGGCTCTGCTGCGCTAGACTTAGCCTATGTTGCAGCTGGTCGTGTTGATGGTTACTTTGAAATGGGCTTAAAGCCTTGGGATACAGCAGCAGGTGAACTTATTGTTATCGAAGCTGGTGGTTTAGTAACTGACTTCGTTGGCGGCCACAACCATGCTAAATCAGGCAACCACGTTGCTGGCGGTACAAAAGTACTTCGCGAAATCTTAAAAGACATTCGTCCATACTTAGGTGATGCACTAGCAAAGTAGTCGTTAGCACAATATCGATTCTCATAAAAAGCCGACTCTAGTCGGCTTTTTTAGTTTTAGCGCCACACACAGCCTTATCTTATAACAAATTGGAATTTATAAACTTCAATTTATACTCTTTTTTTCTTAGTAAAACTTGTTACTATAAGTGCGGTAAACAGGTTGTTGGCTTATCAATCGCTACTTTCTATTCATGTATCTGTTTCGGGCACATTATGACACTCAATATCAATCCGAATAAACAAGCCTTTTTAAAAGGTGATATAGCGCTAGTGGGTGCTGGGCCTGGTGATCCTGACTTACTAACATTGCAAGCCTATCGTTTTATCAACCAAGCAGATGTTGCCGTTTACGATAGATTAGTCAGCGACGAAATTATGGCTTTGCTACCAGATGGCTGTGAAAAAATCTATGTGGGTAAAAAGCAAGCGGTTCACAAAGTTCCTCAAGAACGTATTAATGAAATCTTGGTAGAACAGGCCCAAGCTGGAAAAAGAGTTGTTCGCCTAAAAGGTGGTGATCCGTTTGTTTTTGGACGAGGTGGCGAAGAAGCACTTCACGCTCTTGCACAGGGTGTTGCCTGTCATATTGTACCCGGCATGACTGCAGCATCTTCATGTGCAGCATATGCTGGCATTCCATTGACTCATCGACAAGTATCTCGCGCTTGTACATTAATCACAGGCCATGTACAAAATGATGGCTCCTTGGATTTACCTTGGACCGCATTGCAAGACAAACAGCAGACCATTGTTTTTTATATGGGCGTAAAAACCCTTAAGACCATTGTCGAGCAATTATATCTGGCAGGAAGAGATAGACACACACCTGTTGCCTTGATTCAACGAGGTACAACGCCGCAACAGAAAGTGGTTAAAGGACAGTTACAAGATATCGTTTACTTGGTCGAAGAGCATCAAATTAAACCACCAACACTAATTATGATTGGTGATGTAGTCACCACATTTGATGACCACAACATTGAAAATCTTGGCTATGTAACGCCAGCATCTAATTAGCTGGCATTAGTTTCAATATTGAGAGTTTGACTTAAGCTTTACTTAGACCCTAGTTAAGCGTTAGTTGTTCTCTTTACTTATTGGCCTTACTTGGACGTCTTGCAGGACGTTTGTTACCGTTTTTTACTACTACCCTTGTTGCCGTTTGACTGACTTCCACCACCAGCTTTGTTTCCGCGATTAGGACGACCTCGTCCGCCAGTTGTTTTTGGCTTTTGTGCTAACTGATGCTTAGGGTTTTGACGTCGCGTTCTATTCGATTTACTCGCTTTATTTTCAGACGAGCCATTGCCCTTCTTACGGTTTTTATCGCCCTGCTTTTGGCTTCGATTTTCTCCATTCTCACCATCAGCTTGTTTAGCCTTTACCGACTTAGGTGGCACTTTGTCAGTTAGTTTTTTAGGCTTTTTAGGTTTCTTTTTCTTCAATGGACGAATTTCACGCGATGGTTCAAGCGGGTTATGAGGAACAAAACCCTCGACTTCACGGCGTGGAATATGTTGTTGAATGATGTATTCAATATCTACTAGTTGCTTATATTCATCAGCACAAACCAGTGAAATAGCCTGACCGTCAACGCCAGCTCGACCGGTGCGACCAATACGGTGCACATAGTCTTCCTGTACATTTGGTAAATCAAAGTTAACAACGATAGGCAGCTGGCTGATATCAATACCACGAGCCGCTATATCTGTAGCAACTAACACCTGAATCTTTTTGTCTTTAAATGCTGCTAGCGCTTTAGTACGTGCGCCCTGACTTTTATTACCGTGAATCGCTAGCGCTTGAGTACCCTCACCTTCCAAGTAGCGAGTTAATCTATTGGCACCGTGCTTAGTTCGAGTAAACACTAGTACTTGCTGCCAGTTGTTATCACGAATTAACTTGTTCAACAGCGCTGGCTTTTTCTTTTTATCCGTACTTACTAACCAATGTTCGATTGTTGCAGCGGTCGAATTTTCGGGGGTAACTGAAATCTCAACAGGCTTGTGAACTAGCCCTTTGGCTAGCTCTCGAATATCTGGTGAAAACGTTGCAGAGAACAATAAGTTCTGACGCTTCTTCGGCAATAACGCTAAGATTTTCTTGATGTCTTTGATAAAGCCCATGTCCAACATACGATCGGCTTCATCAAGAATAAGCACATCAAGCTCATTAAATTTAATCGCATTTTGTTGGTAAAGGTCTAAAAGTCTGCCAGGAGTTGCCACCAAAATATCAACACCGCGACGAAGGCGCATCATTTGTGGGTTTATCTTAACGCCACCAAATACTACATCATGAGAAACATCAAGGTTTTGCCCATAAGTTTCAACACTTTTTGCCACTTGCGCAGCTAGCTCTCGTGTTGGCGTTAACACCAATGCTTTTATGCAATTGCTTGAGGCCTTTTTGTTACCTTCAGCAAGCATTTGAAGTAGCGGTAAGGTAAAGCCAGCTGTTTTACCTGTACCTGTTTGCGCCGCTGCCATAATATCCTTACCTGTAAGTACGGCAGGAATAGCTTGTGCTTGTATTGGCGATGGCTCGGTATAGCCTTGTGCTTCAACAGCTTGCAATAAGTGTTGTGACAAACCTAACGACGCAAAAGAAGAGGATGCTGACATAGAAAACCTTGGTTGATGTACTGTTTAAAAATCAAAAACGCGACAGTTTACCATAAAGCAGACGTCGCGTTTAATGAAAATGAAGCAGGACTTTAATCGTGGTGTGTTTCACCCCTGTCGCTTAATTATAGCTGGATCAGATTATTCTGTATAAATACCAACCTGAGCAGTCAACTTAGCCAAAGAATAAACGCCACAACCAGCTTTTGTTTAAGTCCTCTTCGCAACTCTTTAGCTGACTTGAATAACGACGAGCACGGTTATCCACTTTACGTGATACTTTAACCAACCATGGTTTTTTCTTGTAGCTTTTACGTTTAAAACCACCCCAGCCTTCGTGATAATTTAGGTATTGATTATAGGCATCCCACTTAGACACTTTATTAAGTTTATTGGTTTTGAAGATAAACCACCCCATAAAGTCAATGGCATCATCGAAATCGTCCCGGTCTGCGCCAGAGTTGCCAGTTTCACGGATATAGTCGTCCCAAGTCATTGTCTTTGCTTGCGAATAACCGTACGCACTACTCACACGTCCCCAAGGAATAAAGCCGAGCAAATAGTCTCTTGGTGGCAGCGCTTTAGCTTTGAATGAGCTCTCTTGGTACATCATACTCATCGGCACGTGAATAGGAACTCCCCAGCGGTCTCTCATATCTTTGGCCGCAAAATACCAATCGCGGTGCTCTCGAAATATTTCACAAAGATTTTCTGGGTTTTTAGGGGGTGGCGTAGCACAACTCGCTAGCAAGAAACTGCAGCAAACAGCAAAAATTAACGACTGTAGTTTACTATTCATAGGTCGACAGACACATCAAGAAAATACCGATTTTTCGCTATCATGCCAGAGCAATAAAAAAAAATCTCAAATAAATTTGAACTATCAAGCAACTAGGTACTCTCACTAAGCGAGAGACTTTTGTTATATTTCCCTTAATTGTATTGTTGACGCGCTACTTAAGTATGCGCGTTTTTTTTGTCTGTTACTTTTGTTCTGTGACTTTTGAAGAGCCAGATGATGTAAGTTTCACGAGCAAAGCCCATTAATAACAGTGCGTATTGGATTTTCTTATTTGATACCCCACCTCTGCTTAATTTGCTACTTGTCCGGTATTTATCTAGTAGAAAGAAAAATATTTAAAAATTTTTGAACTAATTCAAAAACCAGTGTTCTTATTAAATGAGAGGCTTACTCCCTTAGTGTTTCATGTTTATATTTTTGTTTATATAGAGCGCGCGTTAATGATTAGTTAACGCGCTTTTTTTTACCCCATATTTAGTGTGCAATGTATAGAGCTTTAACGTTTAGTGCGTTGTCCTCAGTTGCGAGAACTAGCTTTCGCTTTAATTAAATCCAATATAAGCCGTTCAAACCATTAAAAACTTCTCTAGGTTTCGAAGTAATAAAAGCTATTACTTTCCATGCCCTTACATTGTATATCTGGGCTCAAACCATGCCTAAGGATATCGAATAATGACAAACTTATTCATTTGATATGAAACTTATCTGAATACTTGCGGTCATATTAAATGAGAGGTTTTTATTTCCCTTAGTGTTTCATGAAAGCTTAACGCGCTTACACCAGTTAGCGCGTTTTTTTTGTCTAGAATTTTGCCTACAACAAGCCCTGTTTAGTTCCCCAAAAAACAATCATCAAAAGCTTCAACTGAAATGCATCAATAACCATACTTGTACTTCGCAGAACAACAACTGTTTATTTTTTGAACCAATTTAAAAAGGCGTAGTCTCATTATTGTGAGCAAACCTCCCTAGACTGCTTTCTTGATTCTAGTAGCGCGTTGCCCTAACGCGCTTTTTTGGCTTGGCTTCTTGAGCTCTCCTTGCTCCTATCCTCTTGTGCCTCTCCCTTTGTTCTTCAATATCAACATGCTCCAAACATCAATTGCTTTAATGCTGCTTTCCGCTGCAAAAAAAGAGCGCCCAAATTAGGGCGCTCTTTTTTTATTGTGATGGCAATATAAAACTGAGGCAGTCAATTGCTATCTCTATTGCTGACTAAAGTAATTTTCCAAGAAACTATCAAAATCTAAAGTGTCTGCTTGCTCTATAGCTAACTGATCTTGATGAGATTGTTGCGAGGTTTCTTGTAGGTGTTCAAAACTAAACGCTTGATAGTCATTGGCTAAATGCTGAGCGCGATACTGTTCGGCCAATTCTAAGGCCAATGCAGTAAAACGCACATTTTGCTCGACGACTAAATTAAGTATTTTTGCAGATGGAGTAAGGCGACTATCATTGATTTTAGCGAACTCGGTTTTCGTTGCTTGCTGGTAATGCTCATCTCCATAGGCTTTATCAAGCAATTTACTTATCTCTGTAAACTCGCCAAACAACACATTCCCCCACTCAGGAATTGATTTGCATTCACCGTCATCAAGTAATCTTAACTCTGGGTCTCTACCACGCAGAACTACTTCATCCATATTCGACTCATAAGTCTTTTGTAGCTCAGCAGTCATCGCTGGACTAGGCGCTAATGCACAATAAGTTAAAAATACATCTAAGAAGCGAACTTGCTCTAAACTAATGCCAGTACTTGCAAAAGGGTTCACATCTAACGCACGAACTTCGATATATTCGACACCTCTGCGGTTTAACGCCTCCGAAGGCTTTTCGCCTGAACGTGCAACTCGCTTGGGCCGAATAGGTGCATAAAGTTCATTTTCGATTTGTAATACATTGCTATTCAGTTGACGGTACTCGCCATCAACCTTAACACCAATATTTTCGAAATCTGCTGACTTAAGGGAGATCGCTTCTTTAACACCACTAACATAGCTTTCTAAATTGTTATAACAAATGTTAAGCGCAGACTGTGCACTGTTGGTGTAACCAAGGTCGCTCATTCGTAAAGAAGTCGCATGCTCTAGATATAAATAACCATTATCCGAACGTTTGAATGGCAAGTTTTGCGGTTTACCCTGTAAGAATGAACCACAAATAACAGGAGAGCTGCCATACAAATATGGAATAAGCCAACACAAGCGTTTGTAATTTCGGATAAGCGCAAAATATCTCTCTGAGATAAACTCTTGTAGCGGTCGACTATCACCATCGATTTTTTGCACGGTCCGCCAAAAGTCCTCAGAGAAGGAAAAATTAAAGTGAATACCAGAAATAACCTGCATCATGCTTCCGTAGCGGTTTTTGAGCCCCTGACGGTATACAGTCTTCATTTTACCTATATTCGAACTTCCGTACTGAGCTAACGGTATCTTGTCGTCGTCTTCAACAAAACACGGCATGCTCAGTGGCCAAAGCAATTCGCCATCGATATTTTCATAGGTATAACGCTGAATATCTTTGAGTTGCTGCAGTGTAGTTTCGGCTGACTGGCTAACTGGGGTAATGAACTCCAGCAAGGTTTCCGAGTAATCTGTCGTGATGTATGGATGTGTAAGTGCCGACCCTAAGCTTTCTCGGTGCGGCTGTTCAGATAACTGCCCTTCTTTTAAGACTCTTAACGCCTCTCGTTCAACACCACGTTGAATACCAGTTAACGCCGATAGGTTTTCGGATAAAGAAAAAGCCGACAAGTAGTCTGATAATGAAGTTGTCAAATTAGCTCCGCTGCGCAGCGCATTTTTAAATTGTTTACTTCTATGTAAGGGTAATTGAAGATAATTCAATGCGCTAGGCGATAATATTGAGAAAATAATTTTTCGTTGCTTGGCAAATCAAAAAAATCGAATCCCAAACTAGAAATACAGTGGCGCTTTTGTTGCGCTAATGACAAAATAGCCGGCTCAAGCTAAGTGTTTACCGCGTTACTGATAAGAAAAAGATATGCAAGACAGTCCATTAAGCCTACTTCCTCCGTTTGTTGCCATCGCGATTGCCATTTGGCGAAAAAATGCAATGCTGGCATTACTAAGCGGCGTGATTTTGTGCCACATCATGATAACCCAATGGCAACCTTTATCAGGCGTAATGAACTCAGTGGGAGGTATTGCAGAAGTATTTAGCTCTACTGGTAACGTATACATTATTGTTTTTAGCTTATTTATTGGCGCGATGGTAAAGCTGCTAAGTGACTCAGGTGCCGTTAATGGTTTCATTAACCATCTTGCAGACTTAAAGCTGGTAAAAGGGAAGCGCAGTGCGAGCTTACTTCCAACTGTCATTGGCACCAGCATATTTACTGACACAAATCTTAGTATGTTCACCTCAGGTATGGCTAGCCAGCAAGTATTTGACCGATACAAATTGAGCAGAGCACGCTTAGCCTACTTACTTGACTCTACCTGTGCACCTATCAGCATACTGTTCCTCATTAACGGCTGGGGTGCATACGTGCTTGGGCTGTTAGATGGTTTTAGCTTTGACGATCCAGTCGGTATTTTAATTGGTACCGTTGGTTACAACTTTTACGCGATTGTTGCAGTAGCACTCGCCTATTACACCGCGTACTCAGGCAAGGTATATGGTCCTCTTGCGAATGCTGAACCTCAGTCAGGTATAAGTGAAAGCGAGACTGAGATAAAGTCAGGCCCTGCACGTGTCATGTGGCTACCACTTATTTCACTGTTAGCCATCACTTTAAGCCTACTTTATATTACAGGCGAAGGTGACATGCGTCGTGGTTCTGGCGCATTTTCAGTATTCTGGGCAATAACTGCTAGCTGCGCCATGGTGATTGGCTTAGTGCTTTACTACAAGCTGTTAAGTGTCAAAGAAGTCGCAAGCACCTTTGTTAAAGGGCTAGGCTATATGGCGCCAGCAGTGATTATTTTGGTGTTGTCTTTCGCATTTGGCGATGCGATTAAGTTATTGGGCACAGGCGGCTATGTCAGTGAGCTAATGAATGTAGAAGTGCCGCTTGTACTGATTGCACCTATCTTGTTTATTGTCGCTGGTATCATGGCGTTTGCGACAGGTACATCATGGGGTACGTTTGCAATTTTAGTCCCTATTGCCGTGCCAATTGCATTAGAAACTGGCCTACCTGTACCTTTCCTCGTAGCTGCAGTATTAGGTGGTGGTGTATTTGGTGACCACGCTTCACCAATTTCAGACACTACCGTTGTAGCTTCTATTGCGAGTGGCTGTGACCATTATGAGCACGTTAAGACACAGCTACCGTACGCCTTATTTGCAGCCGTTATTACATTAATTGGCTACGTACTTGTTGGTTTGGCGCTTTAATGGCGTCGTTTCAAATTGTCGATGACCAACCTGATTTCGTTGTCATCGATAAAGCGCCGAATGTTAACTTCCACGACGAAGGCAATTTTGGCCAAGGGCTATTCCATCAAGTGAAAACCGTTCTTAGCCTCGAAGAACTCTACCCTGTTCACCGCCTAGATAAAATAACCTCAGGTTTACTAGTCTTTGCTAAAAACTCAGAAGCTGCGGCTACCTTTCAAAAGCTATTCAGTGAACATAAGATTGAGAAATACTATCTAGCACTGAGCACTCAAAAACCAAAGAAGAAGCAAGGCCTAGTCAAAGGCGATATGGCAAAAAGCCGTCGTGGCATGTGGAAATTAATGCGTACCACAGAAAACCCCGCGATAACGCAGTTTTTCTCATATAGCCTCGGCACAGGTAAACGTGCTTACTTACTTAAACCCCATTCAGGTAAGACTCACCAAATTCGCGTAGCAATGGCGAGTATTGGCGCGCCAATTCTTGGTGACCCTTTGTATAGTATAGTAGAGAGCGAACGCGGTTATTTGCATGCTTTTGCCCTGCAATTTAAATGGCAAGAAAAGAGCTTTGAGTATGAGTTACCTCCTGTTATCGGAGAAGAGTTCACCTCAACAGAGTTCCGCAACTGGCTACAGAGCATGAATAAACCATGGGCGTTAGCATGGCCGAAAACGAAGTAGCGTATTCCATTCAAACTCAAAAACGTCAAGAGCATAAAAAAGCCCATTATATGATGGGCTTTTTCTTAATATCGTTCTATGCACTTATCGCATTTACAGATTACAACACGCTATAACAAGCTATGAACAAACACGGCAGCAATTGCTACAGGACATACAAACTTGATGTATACCGGCCAAATCTTCCAGAAGAGGCTTGATTCTGCCGCTTCAAAACCTTCTTTGATTTCAGCTAGAAGTGAGGCTCTGTGCCAAATCCAACCCGCGAATACACAACAAAGCATCGCAATGATTGGCTGACCATATTCCGTCGATAATGTTGCAACGAAATCTAACATCACACCTAGATTAGAAATAATACCAAAGCTGATCGCAAGAATAATAATACCGATAATTGTCGTGGCTTTCTTACGATCCAAATCATGGCGCTCTACCGCATAAGATACAGGACCTTCTAACATAGAGATAGATGATGTTAATGCCGCAATAGACATTAGTAAAAAGAAAGCTAAGCCGATAAATAAACCCAGTGACCCCATACCATCAAATAACGATGGTAATACGGTGAATACCAGTGCTGGGCCAGCTAATAGACTGCCATCATCTGCAAAAATTTGTACCCCTTGGCTTTGCGCCACATACATTGCAGGAATAATTAACAAACCTGCTAAAAACGCGATACTCACGTCAATTAACGTTACCTGAGCACCTATGGTGACCATATTCTCTTTCTTAGAGATATACGAGCCATAAATAACCATGACAGATGTACCAAGAGATAACGAGAAGAACGCTTGACCTAATGCACTTAATAATAAGCTTGGCTCAAGTACACGCGAGATATCAGGGTTAAGGTAAGCATCTAATCCCTCTGCTGCCCCCTCTAGTGTCATAACATAGCCAATAAGCAAGACAAGAAGGCCAATCATCAATGGCATTAAACGCTTTGACCACTTTTCAATACCATCTTCTACGCCACGGCGAATAATGAATACGGTGAGAAACATGAATAATGTGGTGAAGAATACGTTGCGTAATATTGAATCACCGACGGCCCATGACGCAACAGCATCTGCTCCCGCAATTTGCGCTGCTGACTCTACAGCGAAAGACATCATCCAACCAGCAAGGATGCCGTAAAAACTCAGAATTAAAGCCGCACAAATAATACCGCCAAAACCTACGACAAAAGCGAAGCGTTTTTGCCATAGGTTGCTCGACATTTTCTGTAAGCTAGTTACCGCATTCGCTTGGCCATAGCGCCCTATTAATATTTCTGCCATAAACGCTGGGTAGGCTAAACAAAATGCTAAGACTAAATAAACTAGTACAAACGCCGCACCACCGTTACTGGCAGTTTGTGTTGGAAAACCCCATACGTTACCAAGACCAACTGCAGAACCTGCAGCCGCCATAATAAATCCTAAACGCGAGCTGAACTCGCCTCTTGAAACACCCATCTACTATCAACTTTTATTATTATATAAGCGCCTTAATTTACTTAAACTCATCCCACAAAGACAAGCTATTTACTCGTAAATTCACTAGGCCATTTAGATATAAATTAAACTAGGAGTGTAAACTATTAATTACTTTGGTAATTTACGGCTTACCCTTAGCAAAGAAAAAACGAGGGGTTAGCTCGTTTTTTCGATGTGTATACATACTGCCTAAACTATTTACAGTTTGGGCTAGTCGCGAAAGTTATTAAATTGGAATGGCTGATCCATTTCTGCTTCACGCACAAGTTGCATTATCGCTTGTAAATCGTCACGCTTTTTACCTGTTACGCGCACTTGCTCGCCTTGAATAGCTGCTTGTACTTTAATTTTACTGTCTTTAATTAATTTAACGACTTTCTTAGCAACGTCTTTTTCGATACCTTCTTGGAATGTAACACGCTGCTGACAGTTTTTACCGGAAAACTCTGGATCAGAAATTTGCATCGCTCGTGGATCGATTTTTCGTTTCACAAGCTGGTTACGTAAGATATCAACCATTTGCTTCACCTGAAAGTCACCTTCCGCCTTTACGGTCACCGCTGGTGATTTCCATTCAAAGCTTGCTTCAACACCGCGAAAATCGAAGCGAGTGCTAAGTTCACGTGTTGAATTTTCAGTCGCGTTACGAACTTCTTCTAAATTAATTTCTGAGACAATATCAAAAGATGGCATAGTCTTCTCTCGTTTTTAAATTTGCCCACATAGTATCAAAAAAACGTGTTATTTCTAGCTTGTTCGCCGCTAACTTTCACGCTTTTATCGCAACTGCTGCTAATTTACACAAATGCTCAATAAACACTGTGTAAGCATATGTATCACGACGATTGCGAACAACGGCTTTTTACTTTCATCTACCCCTGATTCTGTTATCATCAAACATGCTTAATCCGCTTTAGTGCGGCCTTGATAATTATCTTTACAGGCATTTCATTGAAGAACCTTCACCATATTTTATTCTCGCTGATATTATTGTTAGTGGCAGTCATCATATTTATCGCAGACGACTTCAGAGATGTAATTTTCCAAAATACACAAATAGATACCGTCGGCCACTGCATCGGATTTTTTATTCTCACATGGCTTCTAAGTAACCTAGGCAAACTACCTACAACGGCACTTGTTTTTGCCCTTATTGCTTACGCAGCTCTGAGCGAAATTGGACAATACTACTTGGGCTTTAGAAATGGGGAATTTAAAGATTTCATTGCCGACGTGATCGGAATTTTACTCTTTGTCGTGCTCAAATGGGGCTGGCTCATTTACGGTAAAAAGACAGTTAAAGGGTAAACGGCAATGAATGTTGTCGTTCTCGGAAATGGTGCTATTGGTAGCCTTTGGGCATATCATTTAAAACGATTTAGCACCGCAAACGTTTCGATTAAAACGCGCTCTGCACTCGATACTGGCAGTGCTAATGGTACTTATGCTTGCAAGAACAACTTTAGCTTTACTTCCTCTCATGGCCTGAGCTTACAGATAGAATACACTTTGGCTGATCAGCACAGCCTGCAAAACGCCGATTTGATCATCACTTGCCTGAAATCTACCGAGACAGCATCTGCACTTAATGGCCTGTCTCACTTACTATCGAATAACGTAGATATCGTATTATGCCACAATGGGCTGGGTGTCTATGAAGCGCTCAATAACGAACTGAAGCTAAACAATCGAATATATGCAATGCTCACCACTCATGGCTGCTTTCGCGCTAGTAAACATCACGTCATTCACACAGGATTAGGACACTGCGACTTGGGCTTACTTACGTCGCCCGCAGATAAAATGGGCGACAAGGAAAACCAACAACCAGCATGGCTAGAATTCTTAAACCATTCACTACCCTCAGTTTATTGGAGCGATGATATCAAAGCAAAGCAATGGCTAAAGCTAGCCATCAATTGTGTGATTAACCCGATCACAGCTATCCATAAGATAAACAATGGTAAGGTGGCAGAAAACGTTTTTCGCCAGCAAATAGAAACTGTAGCTGAAGAAGTGTCCATTGCAGCATGCACTCAAGGAATTCAACTCGCTCCTCAAGATATTGTTAGTACATCATTGGAAGTCGCTAAAAAGACAAGTAAGAATACTTCATCAATGCTTTCGGATGTACTCGCTAATAGAGAGACAGAAATAGCCAATATCAATGGTTACATATGCGAACTTGCGACAAAATACGGTTTTTCAGCGAAGGCAAATCAATCACTTTTCGAGCAAGTAAAAAGTTTGTCTGCATAGCTGCTAGAACAGCTATTTTTGCGCACAAAATCGCGTCAAAAGAATGCATAAACGGACGGCGACTAAAGCATGTTAATTGAACACAGGTACGTTAATTGAGAACGTTTATTTAAGACAATGTTATCAAATAAAAATAGCTTTCGACACTTAGAGCTCATTTCCACTACCTGCCTTGCCCTAATCACTTTTGCGGCGAACTCCGTGCTTTGTCGATTGGCACTAAAAGACGAACTTATCGACCCTGCGGGCTTTACTATTATTCGCTTAATGTCGGCAGCAGCGATGTTTGCTTTGTTATTGGCGTTTACGAATAAAAAATCAGAAAAGTTTGAGACTACAGAAGTCACCAAAGACATTTTCAACAAAACTAAGCTCGAACAAAATAGGCTTGAACAAACTAAGCTCACAAGCAATCACATTAAAAGCTTTCGATTAAACGACTTAAAATTGCGCTGGAAAAGTGCCCTATCACTATTTGCCTACGCTATCGCTTTTTCTTACGCCTACACCTTGCTGGATGCCGCCAGCGGCGCACTCATCCTATTCGGTTCAGTGCAGTTAACCATGATAGTTGCTAGCTTTCGTTCTGGGCTTTATTTGAATCCACTCGAATGGCTTAGCATGGCCTTATCTTTTGGTGGTTTAGTATATTTAATGTTGCCAAATGCCAGCTACCCTAAACCTACAGGTTTTGCGCTAATGGTACTTTCCGGTATTACCTGGGGCATCTATACATTATCTGGAAAACAGAGTCGTCAGCCTTTTCTCGATACTGCACATAACTTTCTGTTAACCCTTCCATTTGTCGTGTTACTTGGGATTGTCACTTTGGCAACAATTGAGTTCACTTCATTCGGGGCACTTTATGCCCTACTTTCCGGTATACTTGCTTCCGCTTTGGGTTATACCCTCTGGTTTAAAGCCTTACCGAGTATAACGGCAACAGAAGCTGGTGTACTGCAATTGTCAGTGCCCATTATGACTACGATAGCGGGTGCCATATTATTGTCTGAAGTGATAACTTTACCACTGGTAATCTCAAGTACGCTTGTACTAGGTGGCATAGCACTAGTTATTATCGCTAAGAAATAAATAAGGAAGAAAGAAGGCAGATAGCTGAAGTTAAACGAGAATTTCAGCTTGATGTAGCTGAAAACCCAAAGCCCCGCCAAATGGCAGGGCTTTGGGTTTATAAGTCGTTTACCGCAACCTATCGATTATGGGCGATAAACGTGCACATTGGCAAAACCGTTGTCGTGCAAGTATAGTGCTTGTAACTTGCTCATCACGCCACGGTCACAATACAACAAGTACTCTTTTGACTTATCTAGGTCGCCAAATTGCGTGCCTAACTTGAAGAAAGGAATATGCACCACGTCAACACCATCTAACTCCAATGGATTTTCGTCTTCTTCTTCTGGGCTACGGATATCTACAACCACAGTGTTCTCGCCAATTTCAACTAACTCTTTAATAGCGTGAACTTCTTTTTCAGTTTCTTCACCGATATCACGAATATCGAAAACACGCGCTTGGTCTACAACTTTCTCTAGAATATCAAAATCGAAGTTGCTTTCTTCTTCTTCTTCAACTTTTGACAATATCGCTTTAACTGTCGGTTTCTTAGAGATTACACCGCAGTACTCCGGGATTGTTTTCGCGAAATCTTCTGTACCAATTTCGCGAGCAATATCAATAATACCTTGCTTATCGTATGCAGCTAGAGGACGTAAAATTAAAGTCTCTGTTACACGGTCAATAACATTTAAATTTGTTAACGTTTGGCTAGATACCTGCCCTAAAGCTTCACCTGTAACCAACGCCTGAATATTTAGTTTGTTAGCAACCATGCTACCTGCACGCATCATCATACGCTTTAAGATAACACCCATTTGGCCGTTTTCGACTTTCTCTAGGATTTCAGCGACTACGGGATCAAAATCAACTGCAATGAATTTCACGCGATGCGATGCGCCATATTTGTTCCATAAGAAGTGGCTTACTTGTCTAACGCCAACCTCGTGGGCCGTACCGCCAAGGTTAAAGAATAAGAAGTGCGTACGAGCACCCTTTCTAATCATTTGGAAGCTAGACACACCTGAGTCAAAACCACCAGACATCAACGATAATACGTCTTCTTGCGTTGCGATTGGGAAGCCGCCTAAACCTTTGTGAAGTTCAGTAACGATAAACAGCTTAGCTTTATTGATCTCTAAGCGAATCGTTACATCTGGCTTTTTAAGTTTTACCTTCGAAGATTCAACCGCTTGGTTTAAGCCACCGCCAATGTACTGTTCTGCTTTAATCGAGTTGAATTCATGTTCGCCAGAACGCTTAACACGCACGCAGAAGGTTTTGTTTTCAATCGTTTTTGCATGAACCGCCAGCGTCTTTTCAAAGATATCGTGTAAGTCAGTAAACTCGTCTTGCTGAACTTCTAAGAACGAAGCAATACCAGGAATACACTTAAGGGTTTCTACTAACGCGATACGATTTTCTTCCGTATCGTTTTTAGTATTAATCTCAATGCTATCCCAGTTAAGTTGCGTAGTTACTTGCTCGTCGATGCGACGCAATACGTTCTTGATATTTGACTCAAGAATCTTAGTAAAACGTTTACGAACAGAACGACTTTTAATGGCTATTTCAGCTTGCAATTTAACGATGAATTTCATTGATTTCCCCCAGCGCTGGTTAAACTGGCGCGCATTATACACTAGTTCAAACAAAAAGAGCGACTCATGGTCGCTCTTTCGATATGCATATAGAGATTAGCTTCCGCCAACCCTCTATTAACCTCTCTGTACTAGCGCGTTTTAAATCAACTAATTTGCTGACTCGCTTATTGAGATAGGCTCAGTTACTTTTGCCTTACCTTGGTTAATTGATATCTCAACCCGGCGATTGCGACGACGGTTAAGTGCATTGGTGTTTGGTACTAGTGGCCTTGTGTCAGCATGGCCAACAACCATTAAACGCGTCGGGTCAAACCCCGGCACTTTCACCATTTCATGGGCAATTGCTACTGCACGCTGGCTCGATAAGTCCCAGTTTGAACGATAAAGTTCACTGCTAATACCTTGATTATCCGTATTACCCGAAATCATAATTTCGCCCGGTACAGTATTTAACAACTCGCCAATATCTTGGATTATCTGTTTAAACTTCGGCTGTAAAAACGCAGAACCTGACGGGAATGAGCCGTTCTCGCGGATGCGAATAGTAATTTGCTGACCTAATGATTCAAGCTCGATCGCACCGTCTTGAATCTGTTGCTCAAGCTGTTCAGCTATTTTCTTCACTAGCTCATTCACTTGCTCTTGTTGAGCTTGTTCAAGTTGCTCTTGCGCTTGCTGAATTTGCTGTTGCGACATTTGTGAATCAGTGCTTTGTGACTGACCACCGCGCTCAGTACCGCGCTGCTCTTGGCGACCACCTGCAGACGTTTCATCACCCGCTTGGAACTCCAACATTTGCTGGGTCATTTCCATAGTCTGCTGTTGAATCACTTCAATAGGCGTTGGCTCAGGCTTACCCGGCCTGAACTCTTGCGCGATTATGCTAGTACCTTTAGGAATGTCTTTGACCTCGATTTTATTTTGCACACCAAAGGCAAACTTCATCGAGCCTGCAATTTGCTTAAACTTCAATACATCCATCTCGGAGAAAGACAGTAGTAATACGAAGAAACACATCAGCAGTGACATTAAATCAGCGAAAGTACCCATCCACGCCGGCAAACCTGCGGGTGGGCACTTACACTCTGGAGGAGGGCTAGACATAGACTAAGCTCCTACTCGTCCGTGGTATCTATGGCACGCTTGCCAGACGCAAGATAATTCTTCAGTAACCCTTCGATTACGCGGGGGTTCTGACCATCCTGAATGCCAAGTACCGCATCAAGAATCAAGTTTTGGTTAAGCTTTTCTTCTTCCATACGAAGCTTGAGTTTGTTCGCAATTGGAATTGCAATTACGTTTGCTAGGAAAGCACCATATAATGTTGTTAAAAGTGCTACCGCCATCGCAGGGCCTATAGCCTTAGGATCATCCATGTTTGAAAGCATCGCAACCAGACCGATTAGCGTACCGATCATCCCCATTGCTGGGGCTACTTCCGCTAAGCCCATCAACATGCCAACACCTGTTTCGTGTCTTTCGGTTGTCAAACTAATATCTTTCTGTAGGGTGCCACGAACCACGTCACCATCATGGCCATCAACTAACATGTCGACGCCCTTTTGCATAAATTCGTTTGAGATTTCAGCCTCTTCTAGGGCAAGGAAACCACCTTTGCGAGCCGCATCAGCCATTTCTACTGACTTTTCGATTAGCTCTTCAGGTTTTTCTATTTTGAACATAAAGGCTTTACCGATGATTTTGCCGATGGTAAAGAATTGCCCCATATTGTAGTTAGACAGTACAACGAAAATTGAACCACAGAATACGATCAAGATTGATTGCGTATCGACGAACATCGAAATGTCACCGCTGAGAATCATTGCCATCACTATGAAACCGATAGCGCCAAGCATCCCAACCAGCGTAGCTAAATCCACAAAAGCCTCCTAAATAGTGTCTTTAACGACAAAAACTCATTTGATAATACATTATCAAATCATTATTCGCGAATAGTAATATTGATATTATCGCCCTAATCGTCAATAACTTAACTGAATTTACTATACTTTTAGCATTTTAACTTTAATTGACCTTATGCCGCCTGTGTTGTACCTTTGCGCCTAATTCTCTCGGGATAATTTAAACGTTGAAATAATGGCTAAAAAGAAAATTGAAAATTTAAGCTTCGAAGAGGCACTTACTGAACTCGACACCCTTGTCCAGCAGTTAGAGCAAGGCGACTTAAGTCTAGAAGACTCTATGTCGACGTTTGAGCGAGGTTTAAAGCTTAGCCAGTTGAGCCAACAGAAGTTAAAAGATGCCGAGCAAAAAATACAAATCCTAATGACACAAAATGGTCAGCAAGGACTTACCGATTTCGACGCTTCTGAGAGCTAATCGTGAGCGAGCTATCACAACTTACCGAGTTGCAATCGCGGGTAAATCAATTACTCACGGAAAAGCTCGACACGCTTCCTGTTAATGACGAAAAGCTACTTGAAGCAATGCGCTATGGCCTGCTTATTGGCGGCAAACGCATGCGCCCTTACCTTGCCTATATAACGGGTGAAACTGTTGGTGCAGAACAGAACGACATTGATGGCGTTGCCTGTGCGTTGGAATGTATTCATGCCTACTCACTATTGCACGACGATTTACCAGCTATGGATGACGATGACTTACGTCGTGGCAAACCGACATGCCATAATGCATTTGATGAAGCGACTGCTATCTTGGCAGGTGATGCATTACAAACACTAGCATTCGACTTTTTAGCCAACCACAATTTTTCAACGCATGTTCAAAACAAACGCTTTGAGTTATTAAAGCAACTTGTTGCAGCGTCTGGCTATCAGGGTATGTGTGGTGGTCAAGCACTGGATTTGAGTGCGACAGACAAAGCCATTTCGCTTGCTGAATTAGAACAAGTTCACGCCCTTAAAACTGGTGCACTACTAAAAGCTTCTGTCTTAATGGCTGCCGAATGTAGCCCTACCATTTCAGAAGAACAAAAAACCTTGTTGGCTAAATATGCCAAATTAGTCGGTTTGGCGTACCAAGTTCAAGACGACATCATCGACATCACGTCAAGTGAAGAAGAGCTTGGTAAACCAAAGGGTTCAGATGTCGCTGCGAACAAATCTACCTATCCGGCGTTACTTGGACTAGAAGGCGCGCAACAAAAAGCCCAAGACTTATACCAAGAATCACTTCAAGCTTTAGCCAGTTTGCCATACAATACGCAGACTTTGGCTGACTTTGCGACATTCATTATTCGTCGCACTCACTAATATTAGTTACTACAAGTTGATACAAGAATTACTATGACCATAAACCTTGCTGATTACCCGCTATTATCAACAATTGATACGCCTGACGAGTTGCGTTTAATACAACAGGATCAGCTACCTCAAGTCAGCGAAGAATTGCGTAATTACTTATTAAATTCAGTAAGTAAGAGTAGTGGTCACTTTGCTTCGGGGCTTGGCACTATCGAACTTACGGTAGCCTTGCATTATGTTTACAACACGCCATTTGACCATCTTATCTGGGATGTTGGCCATCAAGCTTATCCGCACAAAATCTTAACCGGTCGCCGTGACAAGCTGCATACGATTCGTCAAAAAGAAGGTTTACACCCATTCCCATGGCGTGAAGAAAGCGAATATGACGTACTGAGTGTTGGTCACTCGAGTACATCTATCTCAGCTGCGTTAGGTTTAGCTGTAGCAGCAGAGAAAGAAGGAAAAGACCGTAAAGTGGTTGCTGTTATTGGTGATGGTGCCATGACCGCTGGTATGGCATTTGAAGCTTTAAACCACGCAGGTGATATTCACAAAGACATGTTGGTTATCTTAAATGATAACGAAATGTCAATTTCAGAGAATGTGGGCGCGTTAAACAACCATCTAGCGAAAATGCTATCGGGTAGTTTTTACACTGGCTTTAGAGAGGGTAGTAAAAAGCTACTTAACAACATTCCACCAATTAAAGAACTTGCCAGCCGTGCAGAAGAGCACTTAAAAGGCATGGTAGTTCCTAGCACCTTCTTCGAAGAATTAGGTTTCAACTACATCGGCCCAATTGATGGCCATGATGTTAATGGTTTAGTTGATACCATCCGCAATATGCGCTCTTTGAAAGGACCACAGATCCTTCATATAGCAACTAAGAAAGGTAAAGGTTACCAAGCAGCTGAACAAGATCCGATTAAGTATCATGCGGTGCCCAAATTTAACCCTGCCGATACATCATTACCTAAAAGCGCTCCAAGTTTGCCAACCTATTCGCAAATTTTTGGCGACTGGTTATGTAAGATGGCAAAGGCTGACAGCAAGCTAATGGCGATTACGCCTGCAATGCGTGAAGGTTCAGGCAT
The DNA here is from genome assembly GCA_022448425.1 of Thalassotalea sp. Classification (GTDB taxonomy): domain Bacteria; phylum Pseudomonadota; class Gammaproteobacteria; order Enterobacterales; family Alteromonadaceae; genus Thalassotalea_F. Next base: position 30,670 of record JAKVCY010000013.1, read on the forward strand.
GGTTGAATTTAGCCAACGTTTCCCTGAGCAATATTTCGATGTTGCAATTGCAGAGCAACATGCAGTCACATACGGTGCTGGGTTAGCGATTGGTGGTTACAACCCTGTAGTTGCGATTTACTCTAGCTTCTTACAGCGTGGCTATGACCAGTTAATTCACGATGTCGCTATTCAAAACTTACCTGTATTGTTCGCTATTGATCGCGCGGGTATTGTTGGTGCTGATGGCCCAACCCACCAAGGTGCATTTGATTTAAGTTTTATGCGCTGCATTCCAAACATGGTCATTATGACACCGTCAGATGAATGTGAATGTCAATTAATGCTTACCACTGGCCACAAGCATAATGGCCCAGCTGCGGTTCGCTACCCTCGTGGCAGCGGTACTGGAGAAACTCTGCCGAACATCGATGAAACCATTGAACTCGGCAAAGGTATCGTTAAACGCGAAGGACAATCGATTGCTCTGCTTAACTTCGGTACTATGCTAGGCGAAGCTAGTAAAGCGGCAGAAGCGTTAAATGCCACATTAGCAGACATGCGTTTTGTAAAACCGCTTGATGAAGCGCTTATTATCGAACTAATCGAAAGTCATGATGTGTTAGTCACGTTCGAAGATAATGCGATTGCAGGCGGCGCAGGCTCCGCGGTTAACGAGTTTATTCTAAGCAAAGGACTACCAGTTAAAATGCTTAACATTGGTTTACCAGACAGCTTTATCAAACACGGTACGCAAGCAGAAATCCATCAAGAACTCGGATTAGACTGCGAAGGAATCGTCACTAAAGTTAACGCATTTATGGGCTAACCGCCTGGCGCGTTCTAGATTCTATTTACGGAAACGTAGTCCCAATAAAAAAGCCGCTAATGCGGCTTTTTTGATTTAATTTACCTGACGCCTATCTAACAATTAAATAGCACTTACCTAATGCCTAACTAACGGTAAACGCATCTACTGCTCTTTCTAATTGTTTAGCAAGTGAGGCTACTTCCTGACTATAAGTCAGCGTCGTATTAGAGCGCTTACTACTTTGCTGACTCACATCAGACACCTTAATAATGCTCGCGTTAATATTATTACTTAAATCATTTTGTTGATGAGCAGCAGCGGAAATATCACCACTAAGTGAATACATTTGCTCAATAGCAACACTAATACTTGATAAGGTCGTTAATAACTGCTGAGTATCTTGATGGCAGTCTTGTGCGCCGGATTTACCTTGTTCGATATCAGCAACAACGCTTCCTGTTTGCTGTTGCAAAGATTCTATCATGGCATTTATTTCTGCTGTCGACTCTTGCGTGCGGCTGGCAAGTATTCTTACCTCGTCAGCTACGACAGAGAACCCTCTGCCAGCCTCACCTGCTCTAGCCGCTTCAATCGCCGCATTTAAGGCAAGTAAGTTTGTCTGGTCGGCAATACTTTGAATAGTTTCTAGGATACTACTAATGTTTGTCGCTTCCTTATTCAATACCGCCATGCGTTCCGCCGCACCATCCAATAAGCCACTCAGGTTAGATATCTTGCCAGCGGTGCTGTTAGCCTGTGATTTCAATTCATTACTACGGCTAAGCGCATCGGTCATTTGCTGCTCGGCATCGCCTGATTTGGCTAATACATCATCGGCATTGCTACTCAGCGCCTGCGTCATATCGGTCATCTCACTCACCGTTTCTTGTTGTGAGCCCAATGACACAGCTACAGATTGAAGCTCACTCTCCGATTGATTGGCAGCCAAATTAAGCGCAGATGAGTTTTGACCAATTTCCGCAATAAGTGCTTTAAGGTGAGATACCACCGAATTAACATTGTTTGATAGTTGGCCGTATTCGTCTTCACTTTCAACGTTGAGTTGCTTAGACAAGTTACCATTGGCGATATCATTAAGAATGTGATTTATACGCGTTAACGGGGTGATCATCGATCGAATAGTTATAAACGCAATCACGACACTGGCGCCAATACTTAGCAACAAGGTGATTATTGTAATCATCTGGCCATTGCCTACGAAATCAAACACCTCTTGTTGTAAATAACTCAAGTTATTATCGACGGTTTCAAGCATTGCCACTACAGTTGCAATGGCCTGTTCAACCTGCTCGTTGGAAAGTTGCGTTGCTTGTGTTAATTTGGCTTGCTCTGCTAACTGAGCTAATTTGATGTCAAAAACATTATCGCTACCTATTAGCAATACTTTCGACTTTTCAAACTCTTCAACAAAAAGCTCGATGATACCGTCAGTATTATAATCTTCTTCTAACCTTACGAGGTAGCTGATCTGCTGCTCAATATTGCCAATGGCTTGCAGAATAACCTCTTGGCTTGCTTGAACTTCAGTAGTTTCAGTAAGAGTTAGGACACCTTTAGTCGCGTCTATGACATTGATCAGCCAACCTTCAATTTGACCCGCGGCACCAACGATCCTATCAATCATAGCTTGCTGCTCGTAATCTTCTAAATAAGTAAGATCGACAAGCAAAGCTGCTGCTTCATCCAAATGAAGATTCAATCCTTCTTCAAGCTCACTCAATTGTTTTTTATAGGCCACCAAGCGAGACTCATGAGCAAACATTCGCTGCACGGTTTTATCGAATGCTTGATACTGACCTTCAAACGACTTCAATTGAGTTGCTGTGCGTTCATCAAGAGACAAGGCTTGTAACTGCTGTTTGTGATTGTTAAGCCGCTTACCTTGGGCTACGAAAGCTTGTTCTAGCGCTTGAAGATTTGCTTGTGATGATATTTGAGAAGCTTGCTTGGCTTGAGTAAGCAACTTTACTTGGATTGCATTGCTTTCCCTTTGAATTGGCAATGCTACCTGGTCAACTTGTGTTGTCGCTTTTTCGATATTCGCCAAAATAGCTATAGAGCTAACACTGGCAAGTATCAGCAACAATAGAATAACTGTGAACCCTATGATGATCTTATGAGCGATCTTTAAGTTCATTTCGACACCTACTACTTTACTTTATTGCAATAATTATACTTTTTGTCGGTCTTCGCCAACTACGCAGATCAGTATGTAAAATAGTTAACCGCTTGTATACATTTTTATTACGTATAAAGGGTATAGATACAACGATAAGCGAATAAGGCGATAGGAATTAAAAACCGTCAGAAAATAAAAAACCACCTGTATCAAGGTGGTTTTTTATGCTTTAACTATGTCAGTTATCAATTGTTATTCCTGGATGTATTCTACAACTTCCAAGCCAAACCCAGATAGTGAATGATATTTCGTTTGCGAGCTCAGTAAGCGCATTTTCCCGACGCCTAAATCAGCTAATATCTGCGAGCCAACACCGACATTACGCGACCCAACGTGACGCTTAACTTCTTTAATCGTCTCGCCTGCATCTAATTTGGCATATTTCTGTACTTGCTCAATTAAGCTATCAGGCGACTCGTGTTTACCAAGTAATACCAGCACACCGCCCTCGTCAGCAATACGTGATAAAGCATCGCCAATTGGCCACTTGTTAATGCTGTCACGTTGGCTAAAGAGTAAATCTCTGAAAGTGTTTTCTAGATGCACTCTCACTAATGTTGGCTTGTCTGATGTTATCTCACCTTTGGTCAAAGCAAAATGCGCTTGGCCATCAATGGTGTCTTTAAATACGGTTAAATCGAACTCACCAAACGACGTCGGTAACTTACATTGAGAGATACGCTCAATCGTCGTTTCATTAGCGTTGCGGTATTCAATAAGGTCAGCAATTGTACCTATTTTTAAGTCATGCTTTTCTGCAATTTTCTCAAGATCCGGGCGACGTGCCATGGTGCCGTCTTCATTAAGAATTTCAACAATTACGGCCGCTGGCTCTAAGCCAGCTAAACGCGCTAAATCTACACCAGCTTCTGTATGACCAGCTCTGTTTAAGACGCCACCATCTTTAGCAATGAGTGGGAAAATATGGCCCGGTTGCACGATAGAGTTTTCATCTGCATTTGGTCCAACAGCGGCAAGAATCGTTGTTGCGCGGTCTGCTGCAGAAATACCAGTTGTTACCCCTTCAGCAGCTTCGATAGAAACAGTGAAATTAGTGGTAAATTGCGCATCATTCTTATCCACCATCAGTGGTAGTTTTAACGTTTCACAGCGTTGACGTGACATCGGCAAACAAATCAATCCACGGCCATGAGTAGCCATGAAGTTAATTGCTTCTGGTGTAACGAGCTCGGCTGCCATGATGAAGTCACCTTCATTTTCGCGATCTTCGTCATCCATCAAGATCACCATCTTACCTTGCTTGATGTCCTCTATAATTGCGTGTGGCGTATGTAATTGCATGAATGCCTCTTTATTATTTAATAAAACCGCTGCTGGCTAGCAGCTCGTGCGTCACGCCTGACGGCGCGCCTGCATTGTGTTTGGTGGTCAGTAGGCGCTCAATATAGCGCGCCATCACGTCGACTTCTATGTTCACCTTTGTGCCAGCTTGGTATTGCATGATAATGGTTTCTTCAGCAGTATGGGGCACTATCGTTAAACGAAAGCTACTGTCAGTAATGCTATTAACCGTTAGACTCACGCCATCAATGGTTATTGAGCCCTTTTCAGCAATGTAAGGTGCAATTTCTTCGCTCATGCTAAGCCAGTACTCAACACTGTTGCCGCTTGGCGCAACCGAGATAATTTCACTTACCGCATCAACATGGCCAGAAACAATGTGCCCGCCAAATCGTGTCGTCGGTAACATCGCTTTTTCAAGATTTACTCGTTGCCCAACTTGATAACTAGCAAAACCTGTGCGCTTGAGTGTTTCAGTTGAAACATCAGCACTAAAGGAGTGACAGTCAAAGTCAACGACGGTCAAACAAATACCATTAGTAGCAATTGAGTCACCCAATTTCACGTCACCCATATCGAGTTTGCCAACAGCGATATCTATTCGCGCACCTTGGCTGTTGATATTGGTAGCTTTGATTGAACCGATAGCTTCGATTATTCCGGTAAACATGATTAATTCTCTGTAAATGCAGCAACAACTTTTATGTCATTTCCAACTTGCGTAACTTGTTTGAGCTTCAGCTTTTTAGCATCTGCTAGACGTTCAATATTCGGCATAGAGACTAAACCTTTGTTTCCTTGCCCCATTAATTTAGGTGCTTGATACAAGATTAATTCATCTACTAAATTTTGCTCGATAAACGCGCCAGCTAGTCCTGCTCCTGCCTCAATAAATAGGTCATTAAGACCTTTCTCAGATAAATACGAGATAAGCGCATCAAGGTTCACGCCATCACTATTTTCATTAGGCAATTCGATTTGTTCTACAAAATGAGGCCATTGCAGCGATTTTTCAAGCTTCACGGTTACGATTAAAATGGGAAATGGTGCTGAAAACAGTGCTAAATCAGGAGTTAGACGTCCCTTGCTGTCGATAATGACACGTACTGGTTGGCGCAATGCGTCTTCGGAATAGTCGTTGGCTAGATCTCCCAGTTCACTATGGCGTACCGTTAACTTAGCATTATCTGTCACCACGGTTTTGGCACTTGAGATGATGGCACAGCTTTGCGCTCGCAAACGCTGAACGTCTCTTCTCGCGGCAGATTCTGTTATCCATTTACTCTCGCCCAAGGCCATTGCGGTTTGGCCATCAAGACTCGCCGCTAACTTACAACGAACATATGCACGTTTGGTTTCCATCAACTGAATAAAACCTGGATTTAGTGCCCTAGCTTCCTGTTCAAGCAAGCCATCAGCAACTTCAATACCTGCGTCAGCTAACATCGTTAAGCCACGGCCGGCAACCTTCGGATTAGGATCCACCATAGACGCAACAACTTTAGCAACCTTTGCGTCTGTCAATGCTTGGGCACACGGTGGTGTTCGTCCAAAGTGGCTGCAAGGCTCCAGTGTCACATAAGCTGTCGCACCCTCAGCATTAGCACCGGCCATGCGAAGTGCATAAACTTCGGCATGGGGCTCACCAGCTTTTTGGTGAAAACCTTCGCCTACAATCTTGCCATCTTTGACAATGACACAGCCCACCCTCGGATTAGGCGACGTAGTGAAGTGACCACGCTTTGCAAGCTTGATAGCTCTTGTCATGTATTGATAATCTTGTGCAGAAAACTTTGACAAAACGTTGAATCCTCTTAAGTTAAAATCGTCGTTCAAGGTATGACGAAAAGCCAGGGAGCTGAAACCTAGACGATCAGGCTTGTATGCTACCCAAGCTTATTTAGCATCACCTAAGCGTGCAATTTCTTCGCCAAACTCTTTTATATCTTCGAAAGAGCGATAAACAGATGCAAAACGCACATAAGCAACTTTATCAAGTTCAATAAGCTGCTCCATAATGAGGTTGCCCAACATTTTAGATGAGACTTCTCGCTCGCCTGTGGCGCGTAATTGAGACTTTAGTTTATTAATGGCGAGCTCGACTTTTTCAACACTAACAGGTCGTTTTTCTAAAGCTCTTTGCAAGCCACTACGCATTTTGTCTTCGTTAAACGGTTCACGTGAGCCGTCACGTTTAACTATTTTCGGCATCAGAAGCTCAGCTGTTTCAAACGTTGTGTAACGCTCGTGACATTCTACGCATTCGCGACGACGTCTTATTTGATGTCCGTCAGCGACTAATCGGGAGTCGATAACTTTTGTGTCAGTTGCAGAGCAGAAAGGACAATACATAACAGACCTTGTTTTGAAAAGATGGCTAATTCTAATCTAAAACAGCTTAATCTAAAACAAGATTCAGTAAAAAGAAGGGAAGCAAACGGATTGATCTAATAGCAAAAATAGCGAGCCGTTGATGTCTCATCAGCCCGCTCTTCTATCATTTTGAAGCCACTGTGCCAGCGCCCGGTCGACGAGGGTCTGATACGCCATAGAACAGACCATCTTTGTACATGATAGACTGAACACTCCCCATCGTTTTACTTCTCTCGACGTTTTGTCCCATCGCTTTAAGCAAGCCGATGGTGTCAGGACTAAAGCCCGGTTCAAGCTGGAAGACATCAGGCAACCATTGATGGTGAACCCTTGGTGCGTGAACAGCTTCAGCAATTCCCATGTCGTGATCAATGATGTTAACAATGACTTGCAATACGGTTGTGATAATACGGCTTCCACCGGGACTCCCCACAACGACATAAGGTTTGCCGTCTTTTAAGAGCATAGTCGGTGTCATCGAGCTTAACGGACGTTTCGTTGGCTGAATGGCATTAGCTTCACCGCCAATCAGTCCGAAACCATTTGGTACGCCCGGCTTGGAAGAAAAATCATCCATTTCATTGTTCATCAGCATGCCTGTGCCAGGAATAACAATACCTGAGCCATAAGAGAAGTTAAGAGTATAAGTATTTGAGACTGCATTACCGAATTTATCCATTACCGAGAAATGCGTAGTATCAGGGCTTTCATAAGGTGCGGGGTTACCCGGGTTTATCTCGCTCGACGGTGTTGCCTTACTTAGCGATATAGCTTGTGACAAAACTTTGGCATAAGCTTTACTCGTTAGCCCATCCACCGGTACATCAAAATGATCTGGATCACCCAGATACTTGCTTCGATCAGCATAAGCGAGTTTCATGGTTTCACTTAGCAAATGTAGGTTTTTAGCACTGCCAAAGCCTTGCTGCTTAACTGGGTGATGTTCAAGAATATTTAGCATCTGTGCTACGTGCACGCCGCCAGAGCTTGTTGGCGGCATAGAGACCACTTCATAACCACGATAGGTTGTGGTAACTACTTCGCGCTCAGCAACATTATAATTGGCAAGATCTTCCATGGTAATTAGACCGCCTTGCTTACGCATTTCCTCGGCGATAAGTTCAGCTGTTTTACCGTGATAAAACTCTCTAGGGCCATGCTTCGCTATACGCTTAAGGGTTTTAGCTAAGTCAGGTTGAACAAGTACTTCACCCGCTTCATAAGGAACTTTATTTGCTTTATAAAATGCCGCTGCGGTAGCAGGGTTGGCAGTGAGCCAAGCATGTCGGCTTTTAAGATTCTCAGACAAGTCGTAGGAAACTAAAATACCTTCCTCAGCAAGCTTTATCGAGGGCTCTACAACTTCTTTCCACGACATGGTGCCATATTTTTCTAGTGCATGAGCTAAGCCCGCAACCGTGCCCGGTACCCCAGATGATGCATGACTGAATCGCGCTTTTTGATTGTCTACTTTCCCCTTGCTATCGAGAAACATATCTCTATGGGCTGCACTCGGTGCCATTTCACGATAATCAATGGCGATAGTTTTCTGCTTATCAGCAAGATGTACCAGCATAAAGCCGCCTCCACCTAAGTTACCAGCTCTTGGTAACGTCACTGCCAAGGCAATACCAGTAGCAACAGCGGCATCAACAGCATTACCACCTTTTGACAATATGTCTGCGCCAATCTGACTCGACAACATGCGTTGGCTAGAGACCATCCCCTGTTTTCCAATAACGGGATGATGAATAGTGTCGTAGCGAATTACTGCTGCACTCTCGTTGACATGCCCATGAGCGATAACATTAGGTGCAGTCGATACCAGGCTTACAGCAACCAAGTTAAGCAGCATATGCTTAACATTGAAAAATTTACTCATATTTTCTGTTTTCCTCTCATCTTGGCGAATACCGCCACTCGACTGATTGAGCTTATTCGGGTAAGTAGTCGAGTTAACACGTGAGTATTAGCTAATTAGTCATAATGTAAGTTCTCGTTTACTGTCGCCAATGACTAACCATATTAACGGTATAACATTTGGTTATAGCTATAGTTTTCCCTAGTAAACAACTCTCAACCGCTGAAACATTTTATCTACGATACTGGCGGAATTTCAAACAATCACCAATAATTAACGCTAAATAGACCTTACATAAGACTCAGGGACTGGTGTTTTTATTTTCGTTTTCTGCCGCAGTAATCTTCGCTTTCAATCTGGGGGAACCAATCGCCGTTGACTCGCCCAATGAGCAATTAACTATTCGAAGTGCAGTATCACCAGACTTCCTTGACGGGCTTCATAGCAAGTACTTACATTATATTGCAAAGAAAATGGACATGAAGCTAGATATCAAACCATTATCATTTGCTCGCCGTTTAAGAGCACTAAAACACGGTGATCTTGACCTACTCGTAGGTTTACAAATACCTCAGCAGCGAAGTACTCGATTAGTTTATATTGAACCGCCATATCAAGAATTAGCATCCACTATATTTATGCGAATTCAAGAAGCTGAGCAAGTTAACGAATATCAAGATTTAAAGGATTTACGCATCGCGATCACAGAAAAGGTGACTTATTTTGATCAATTTGACAACGATCGCAAGTTATCAAAAGTTGCCGTGGATTCTCTACAGCAAAAAATACACTTGCTAACAATGCAACGGGTCGATGCTTTTATTCACAACAAAGACAGTACGCAAGCAACATTGAAAGCGATGGAGTTGACGAATCAAGTTGTTACCGCGAGTTATCAACCAGAGCAAGTGCGTAAGTATCATTTTGCTATCAGCCGCACTTCTTTTCTAGGCTCCCATCAGAAAGCCATTGTTAGTGTAGTTGAGCAAGGTATAAACAATGGAGATTTCCAGAGAATTAGAGAACATCATTACGCGGGTTTGGTTAAGCGACAGCAAGAAGAATTACGATCCAACCTCACCGTTGAGTAATACCAGTTGAAATAAATATTTAACCACTTCAGAGCTATGTCAGGGAAGTTAGAATAAAGCAAGTTTATGCTGTTGTAGCATTCTCCAACGAGGAAATTTGTGAAGTTATCACTTTCCTGACAAGCTCCCTGAGGGCGAGTTTAAAAGGCTCATATGCTGCGTTATTGATTTTGACAAGGGAATCACATGGATGTGGTGAATTAGGACAACGCAGGACGCGGTTGTCGAGAGTAACCATTCTCTGCAATCAAAGCCACGCGTACATGGATGTAAGTGCTAAGGTTTTGCAGGAGCACAAAACCAATACCTATAAGCCTTTTAATTCTCACTGAATGATCAAATATTTAATTCAATTGGTATAATGTAAAAAGCAGTTTCAAACAAAAAGCCCGAGCAAATGCTCGGGCTTTTTTTCTGGGGTATAAAAGTAAAACTTTTTACTATCGTAAAAATTACTTCTTCGCCAACTTCTCTTTGATACGTGCCGAACGACCTGAACGCTCACGTAAGTAGTAAAGTTTAGATTGACGAACATCACCGCGGCGTTTAACTGCAATTGAGTCAACTAATGGGCTGTGTGTCTGGAATACACGTTCAACGCCTACACCGTTTGAAATCTTACGAACAGTGAAAGCAGAATGTAAACCACGGTTTTTAACAGCGATAACTACACCTTCAAATGCTTGAAGACGCTCTTTATCACCTTCTTTAACTTTTACTTGTACAACAACTGTGTCACCTTGCGCGAACGCAGGTACATCAGTTTTCATTTGCTCTTGTTCAAGAGCTTTAATAATGTTACTCATAATTACCTCTTCCTAGGATTCACGGTCAGTGGCTTTTTGCTTGTGTTTGTTAATAACAGTTTCAAGCATCTCAGCCTGCTCTGCCGTCAGAGCTAGGTCAGTTAAAAGTTCTGGTCGCCTGAGCCATGTTCTCTCAAGTGACTGAAGTTGTCGCCATTGTCTAATGTGTTCGTGATTTCCACTTAACAATACTTTCGGTACCGACTTTTCCTGAGGAGAATTAGCGTCTAATACTTCTGGTCTTGTATAGTGTGGACAATCTAATAAACCGTCAGAGAAAGAATCTTGCTCTGCCGATTGTTCATGTCCTAGCACTCCCGGAACAAAACGTGCTAACGCGTCAATTACATTCATCGCTGGCAGTTCACCGCCACTTAAAATGTAATCACCAACTGACCATTCTTCATCAATATCTGACTCAATGATCCGTTCGTCTATTCCTTCATAACGGCCTGCTACAAATATTAAGCAGTCGTCTTGTGCAAGTTCACTCACACCAACTTGGTCCAACTTTCGGCCTTGCGGTGATAAATAAATCACCTTTGGTGAGCGCCCTTCTGCAATCGCTTTCGCCTTTGCAGCATGAATCGCATCACGCAGCGGTTGTACCATCATTAGCATGCCTGGTCCGCCGCCATAAGGTCGGTCGTCCACAGTGCGATGCTTATCATGGGTAAAGTCTCTTGGGTTCCACTTGTGAAACTCAATCAAACCTTTACGAATCGCTCGGCCTGTCACCCCGTATTCTGTAATGGCATCAAACATTTCAGGAAAAAGGCTTATCACCCCTATCCACATTTTGCTGCTCGTCACAGTTTAAAAACCTGGGTCCCAGTCAACACAAATTTGTTTCTCTTCATTGCTTACCGAAACAATTACTTGGTCGAAAATGTAAGGAATTAACCTTTCTTTTTTCCCAAAACCATCGTTACGGTTCGCTTTTACAACCAATACATCGTTAGCGCCGGTTTCCATGATATCGGTCACCTGACCAAGGTCGTAACCTTTGTCTGTCACAACACTCATGCCGATTAAATCACGCCAGTAGAACTCACCTTCAGGCAGTTCAGGAAGCTGACCTTCATCAACAAATATTTCTGAGCTAACCAAACTCTGCGCTTGGTCTCTGTCATCAACACCCTCAATCTTAGCGATTAAGCCATTGTTGTGTTTGCGCCAATCAATAATTTCTACTGATTGTTCTTTGCCACCTAATTTTAATGACCAAGGTGAATAGTCAAAAATTGCTTGGGGATCTTCAGTAAACGCGTGGATTTTCACCCAACCCTTGATGCCGTAAACTGCGCCTACTTTACCTAGGAGGACTTTTTCGTCCATATTACTCACCAAATCTCCTCAAACTTACTAAATTAATTAAGCAGCCGCTTGCGCGTCTTTAACTAACTTAGCCACACGATCAGATAAACCAGCTCCTTGACCAACCCAGTGGTTGATGCGGTCTAGGTCTAAGCGTAATTTCTCAGCTTGACCTTGTGCTGTTGGGTTGAAGAAACCAATTTTCTCGATGAAACGACCATCGCGAGAATTACGGCTGTCTGCAACAACAATCTGATAGAATGGACGCTTCTTCGCGCCACCACGAGCTAAACGAATGGTAACCATACCGTCCTCTATATATTTAATGTTAAACGAATTTTCCAGACACTTTCTGACCAACTGATAATTCAGTACGGACAGAAAAGCTCGCGTATTCTACGCTTTTTGACTGATATTGCAAGTAATATCTCTAACGATGAAAGACTGATTCGGTGGCATTAAACCACCGAAAACAGATGGAGAGCCTGAACTTAAGGTTTTGCGCTTTCCTTTTTTAAGGAAATGATAAGCTCTATATGCGGGGTTAATTCTTCAATTTCTGCGATATGCTCTCTTAACGCCTGCCATTGTTCAAGCTCCAGCTTGCCCGAATCTAATATGGCTTGCTTTATTTCACTCGCAAGAGAGTCACTCTTTTTTTGCTCAATAAATTCATTAATGTGCAACAAGCTATCAAGGTCTGCTTGGCTAAGAATTTCTTTTTCCACCATAGCTTACGTCTACCTCACTTCTTTTTAAGTATTAGTATTAACTATAGACACTTCATCGTTAAAGACCTAATTGGCCCATCTACTAAGTAGCAAGCGCGTACTTAGCTACCCAATAACTCAACCAGTAACCAACCGAATAGGCTATAAGTAAATAACCAGCCATGCTTAAGTAACTAATAAAGCTGAGTTCTTTCATTTTACTCATTGCGATAATACCTGCCGCAGAGCCAATAACCAGCAACGACCCGCCAACACCTGTCGCATAAGTCAATGCTAGCCAGTTAGGTGTATTCATCGTTATTTCGGCCTTTAATAGTGCGGCCGTTAATGGCACGTTATCTAAAATGGCTGACAGCACTCCTAAGCAATAATTAGCGAAGCTGGTATCCATCACGCTATAAATCTCAGTTAACTGTTTGAGTACCCCTATTTCTTTGAGCATACCAACAATAAGTAAAACCCCTAAAAAGAACAGTAAAGTATCGAACTCAATCTCTCTTATATAATGAAGTAAATCCTCATCGTGCTCTCGCCCTAGGTATTTGCCAACTAAGAACATACAGCTAAGCCCGAATAAAAAGGTAAGCACTGGTGGAATATGAAATATAGCGTTGCCCAGTAAGGTCGCGATAATGGTACTAATGAAAACAAGCGCGATAATTTTATCGTGGCTGTCGACTGGCTTAGGAGAATTATCGAACTGCAACTCCCCTTCTAGATTCCATGACAACAAAATGGCTAGCACAATGACTGCAGTTAATGAAGGGAGGATTAAGTATAATAAATCGGTAATACTGACTTTACCCGCTAAGAAAATCATCAAAGTCGTGACATCGCCAGTTATCAGTGAAACCCCGCCACTGTTAACAGCAAAAATGATCAAAGTAGCAAACTTCAATCGTTGTTTTGCTGGCACATCAAGTGAGGCGATAACGGCCACCGATACCAAGGTTGCTGTCACATTGTCAGCAAAGGAACTAAAGATGAAGGCAAACAACCCAATGAGCAGCATGAATTTTCGTTCACCCATATGTGATGGCAATAAATGCTGAACAAGGTTTGCAATAAATCCTTTACTGTTTAGGTAAGCAACAAAGGTCATCGCTGCGGTTAAGAATAACCAGAGCGTCGCTATCTCAAGTAAGTTCTCATTGAAATAGAATGATATTTCGGTTGTAGACTCATGATGGACCGGAAAAAAGTAAGCAAGTATCCAACACAAAGTACCAATGAAAAGTGTGGTTTCTGCTTTATTGACATGAATGACCTCTTCAAAAACTACGAACAAGAGGGCGATAAATGCCAAAATAAGAATTACAGTTTCCATAGTTCCTCTTTTTCAATCACAGAAACATAGACGCACATTGCTGGAGTCGGCTTGTTTATCTCAAGAATAGCTGCTGCACTTATTTAAGTAGCAAAAACCTAAAGCGGGCTCTCAGTGCCATATCCATCAATGTTGCCACCTTTTAAAAACAAAAATGCAGCCCAACGAGCTGCATTTTTAAGAATAGTGAACACATCAATAATTGCAACTAACGGCCAAACATACCGCCACCGCCGCCAAAGCCACCCATGCCTCCCGGAGGCATCATACCTTTCATGCTGCGCATCATTTTCTGCATACCACCTTTACCAGACATCTTCTTCATCATCTTCTGCATCTGTGTAAATTGCTTCAGTAACTTATTAACATCTTGAATTTGTGTGCCAGAACCCGCAGCGATTCGACGTTTGCGTGAACCTTTAATAATGTCAGGGCGTTCCCGTTCCGCTGGTGTCATCGAATTAATAATCGCTTCCATACGGACTGTTAACTTATCGTCCATTTGGTCTTTGATTTGATCAGACATGTTGCCCATGCCAGGAAGTTTATCCATCAATCCCATCATGCCGCCCATGTTCTTCATTTGAACGAGCTGCTCTCGGAAGTCTTCCAGATCGAAACCCTTACCCGATTTAACTTTCTTCGCTAACTTTTCCGCTTTCTTTTTATCGACTTTCTGTTCAACTTCTTCAATAAGCGACAATACGTCACCCATACCCAAAATACGCGATGCAATACGGTCTGGGTGGAAAGGTTCTAAAGCATCTGTTTTCTCACCAACACCAATAAATTTAATTGGCTTACCGGTAATATGACGAATAGAAAGCGCCGCACCACCGCGTGCATCACCATCAGTTTTGGTAAGAACAACACCAGTTAAAGGCAATGCATCATTGAAGGCTTTTGCTGTGTTAGCAGCATCTTGACCTGTCATAGCATCAACGGTGAATAGGGTTTCTACTGGGTTAATTGCTTTGTGAAGCTCTTGAATTTCACCCATCATGTCTTCATCGACATGCAAGCGACCTGCTGTATCGACAATCAATACATCAAAGAAATTCTTCTTAGCGTGGTCGATAGCGGTATTGGCGATATCAAGTGGTTTTTGTTCAATCGTACTTGGAAAGAACTCAACACCAACTTCACTTGCCAATGTCTCTAGCTGTTTGATCGCGGCTGGACGATATACATCAGCACTTACCACAAGTACTTTTTTCTTTTCTCTGTCTTTTAGAAACTTAGATAGCTTTGCAACTGAGGTTGTTTTACCCGCACCTTGCAAACCTGCCATCAAAACAACCGCTGGTGGCGCCGTTTTAAGGTCAAGTGCTTCATTCACTTCACCCATTGCAGTTTCAAGTTCGGTACGGACAATTTTTACAAATACTTGGCCCGGTGTGAGGCTTTTAGAAACTTCCTGCCCAACAGCGCGTTCTTTTACCTTGGCTATAAATTCACGAATAACAGGTAACGCAACATCGGCCTCTAATAACGCCATGCGCACTTCACGCAGGGTGTCTTTGATATTTTCTTCGGTTAGTCGGCCTCTGCCGCTAATATTTTTAAGCGTTTTGGTTAAACGATCTGATAGGTTCTCGAACATGGACGTCTCAAATTACACTGGGTCGATAAAACTGCGGGCTATTATACTCTTTCAGCGCTCAATTTAAATAAGCTGATAACAATTGAGCAAAACCCAAGCGAAAGCGACACTCACTTAGTCAAATATGATAGTCTAGCAATGTTAATTACTGATATTGGGGTTCAAGTGGAAACTGCAAGTTTATTTATCACTAATTTTTGGCTGCTAACGCTCGATGCTAGTCCTTGGTTGTTATTAGGCTTACTCATTGCTGGTCTGATGAAAGCTTGGCTGCCTGCGAGTTTACTTTCTCAACATTTGGGTAAAGGTAATGGTGCAATAGTTAAAGCGGCATTTATCGGTGCCCCTCTTCCTCTGTGTTCGTGTGGTGTTATTCCTGTCGCTACCGAATTAAGACGCAGTGGCGCATCTGCACCTGCTACCTCCTCATTTTTAGTGGCGACACCGGAAACTGGTGTCGATTCTATTTCAGTGTCCTATGCGATGTTAGGCCCTATATTCGCAATTTTTAGACCTTTTGCGGCCATCAGTTCGGCAATCATCACTGGAGTTATGGTGAAAACCGCAAAGGTTCAAACTCCATCAGAAAGCTCTCAAACTACAAGCTGTTGCGCTAGCAAAACTTCGAGTACTGCGCATCAAGCAGAGCTCCAACTTGCGCTGACAGAAACTAAAACGAGTTGCTGTGCCAGCAAAGCAACTAGTGACGATACAGCCAATGCTGATGCCAGAACACAACAACTGGCCAGTAAAACTGTTTTTGGTGTTAGGTATGCACTGACACAACTCATTGACGATCTAATTAAATGGCTTATGGTTGGCTTAATGTTCGCAACCATAGTCAAAACATTTATCCCCACTGAAATGCTAACTCAATATGGCAGTGGAATTGGCGCCATGTTGATTATGATCTTAATTTCTATTCCTATGTATATTTGCGCAACCGCCTCAACACCTGTCGCAGCTGGATTTATCATGGCCGGCATATCTCCAGGCACAGCCTTAGTGTTTATGATGGCTGGCCCTGCAACAAATATTTCGACATTAGGCGTTATCAAAAATGAGATGGGGACAAGTGTGTTAATCCGCTATTTGCTTGGCGTTAGCTTGAGTGCTATTGGATTTGGCCTGTTATTAGACTTCCTGGTCAACCACTTTGGCATCAATGTCGCCGACCAAATGCAGCATAGCCACGAATTGGTACCGTATTGGTTGAGCGTTAGTACAGCGCTCACCTTGGCTTTTTGCGCAATAAAACCTATACGCAATAAATTGTTAACAAATACTGGACTAGGTCATGGCGTAGAAAAACAAATCTGATAAACTGTCATAGTTTTCTATTTTTATACTCTTTTATACAGGATAAGTAGTGGAGTTTATTAACATTAGCACCGTGATTGCAGTTATTTGCTATTTAGCTGCAACGGCGTCGATTCTAAGTCGATTGTTTCATAGTAGCGGGCCAAACCACGTGCGTGTTTTGTTGTTAGCTTGCTTTGCCATAGTGCCTCACACATTAGTGACCACCACGCAACTTTTCGATGCTGAAAGTATAAACTTTAGCTTACCTAATGTGGTGACTTTTGTTTCACTTATCATCACTTTACTTATTTCAGCTGTTGCCATTAAAAATA
The DNA here is from genome assembly GCA_022448425.1 of Thalassotalea sp. Classification (GTDB taxonomy): domain Bacteria; phylum Pseudomonadota; class Gammaproteobacteria; order Enterobacterales; family Alteromonadaceae; genus Thalassotalea_F. The sequence goes on from JAKVCY010000013.1 coordinate 47,705, forward strand.
AATTAAACCTGTTACAACCAGCAGCATATGGCTTTGCTGGCATTTGGCTACTCATCACATTATTGATGCCAGAGGTGGCTCATACGCCATTAGCAATATCTAAGGGAGCGGTAATTACTCATATCACCTTGTCACTGATTTCCTACTGCGTGTTAGTAATTGGTTGCCTTTACAGCTTTCAAGTCGCGTATATTAATATGAAGCTTAAGAGTAAAAACCTAGCGGCGGTGAATCATTTACCACCGCTGATGCTGGTTGAGCAGCAACTCTTCTTTATTTTAGCTATTGGTACCATGGCGCTTATCGCAACTGAGATATCTGGCTTTATATTTTTAGAGGGATTATTCAATAAGGATAATGCTCATAAAACCGTCTTCTCATTAATTGCATTGGCAATTTATATAACGATCCTTTGGGGACATTATAAGCAAGGGTGGCGTGGCCATCGTGTGCTATCTTTAACCGTTTTAGCGACATTTATTCTCACATTATCATATTTTGGCAGCCGTTTTGTGAAAGAATTTCTCATCAACTAGTTTTTAAGGTATAACCGTATTGGGTTCAGATGAAAAATTCTGAACCTACGTGTTTAGCTACATAGGACACCCTTTTTGGACAACATTTCAACCAGTATGCTGTTTATAATGCTTGGCATACTTCTTTTTATTTCTGCCTACTTTTCAGGTTCAGAAACCGGCATGATGTCGCTTAATCGTTACCGATTAAGACATTTAGAAAAGCAAAAACATCGAGGTGCAAAGCGAGTTAGTAAGCTACTCGAACGCCCAGATCGGCTTATCGGACTCATACTTATTGGTAATAACCTCGTCAATATTGCCGCCTCAGCAATCGCTACCATCATTGGAATTCGACTATTCGGTGACGTTGGCGTCGTATATGCGACCTTTGCACTGACGTTAGTCGTTTTAATTTTTGCAGAAGTAACACCAAAGACATTAGCCGCACTTTATCCAGAGAAAGTCGCGTTTCCAAGTTCAGTGATATTAGCGATGCTATTGAAGGTACTTTACCCTGTCGTTGTATTCGTTAACTTTATTACGAATGGTTTCTTGAGCTTATTAAGAATTAGCTCTGAACAACGAGAACAACATAGCTTAAGTACGGAAGAACTAAAAACTGTTGTAAATGAATCAAGCGCCCTTTTGCCGGAGCGTGACCAAAACATGTTGGTTGGTATTCTTGATCTAGAAAACGTTACTGTTGAAGACATCATGATTCCCCGCAGTGAGCTTGTGGGTATCGATATCAATCAAGACTGGAAACGTATTCAAAAGCAATTAACGCAATCTAATCACACACGTGTCCTTTTATATCGCGATAATATCGATGACGTTGTAGGTTATGTGCATATGCGTGATGCATTGCGCCTGTTATCAAAAAGCCAGTTCACTAAAGCAACGTTATTGCGTGCAACTCGCGAGCTTTATTTTATCCCAGAAGGAACGCCACTTAATGTGCAACTATTGAAATTCCAACACGCAAAAGAACGTTTAGGATTAGTTGTAGACGAGTATGGTGACATACAAGGTCTTGTAACGCTCGAAGACATCCTAGAAGAGATTGTCGGCGACTTTACAACAACGATGACTCCAACCCCTTCTGAAGAAGTCCACAAGCAGCCAGATGGCAGCTACCTAATTGACGGAAGTGCTACCATTCGAGACATAAATAAGGAAATGGATTGGCATTTACCCACAGATGGCCCTAAAACACTTAATGGGTTAATAGTGGAGCATTTAGAGGACATTCCACAAGCAAAGTTAAGCTTAAAGATCGCAGAATATCCCGTTGAGATCGTAGACATTAGCGACAACATGATTAAAACTGTTCGTATTCTACCCGATCTGATGAAAAAGCAAACGCTAGATATATAAAGGTCTCCAGGGCGTTTTTCAATCAATTAAAGAGCGCCCTTGTTGTTTTAGTTGCACTAAGAGGATCCCGCAGCGCTAAAAATTAATCTTCTTGATTCACGATTAAACAAAGTACTGATCATTTTTACATGCAGTTAAAGCTAGCATATTTATCTCCTCGGCTAGCGAACTTTAACCACAAACTTATCCACAAGCATTTCATTTATTCAACTTTCCACATTTTCTGTGGATAACATAGCCAACCCCCCAAAAATAACGAGCTCCCATTTTGCAATGGTTTTTTAATAAAAAAATCATCTTTTTTTATCACTCATTTGGTGCAAGCAAGTTGATGCTAAAATCATCACTGGTGCGCCACTTTATTTTGTTTATCCAAAGAAATTGGTCAGACAATCTTGCGAGTTTAAGAGGTGTTTGAATCTATCTGTCTATCGCATTTAAGAAGGTTAAAGCGCGCGTATAAACATCAGACTAGTGTAATACTAAAACTGAATATTCAAGCGTAGCTGAGCAATCTGTGTTATCTGAATTACTGCACCCCAGCTTTCGATACACAAGTTAATCCTTTCCCAACTAGATGCGAACATTTAACGTAATCTTAGGTTTTTACAAGACAGGTAAGGGCTTTCGTCTTAAAGCATTTATAAGTTATGGGAGTTGGTTTGATGGTGGGAGAAAGCTGAGCTTAGCGAACCAGCTAAACTCAGTAGAAGTTACATTAAAGTGCCTTAAAGCGAATTGCAGTGCCACCTGATATGGCTAGCTTGAAGGTAAGGTTGCTTGTAGCAGTAACCTGACGCGTTTCGATAACATAATCATATGGATTGTCTTTCCAGTTAGCTTTTTCTCCATCACGATAGATTTGCGCTTCGTACGTTTTATTTTTATCTAGGAAGTCCAAATTGATATCGATAGTTCTAGCCTCTTCATTAGTGATCGCGCCGAGGAACCAGTCGTCACCAGACTATCTCCCACTCTTCCGTGCTTTACGAGCGAATACGACAAAGTCACCCACGGCGCCATCTAACGCGATACTCTGTTCCCAGTCGGTGGTCACATCGACAATAAACTGGAATGCATCCAATTTGGCTTCATAGTTTTCTGGCAAATCTGCCGCCATGTGAATAGGACTGTAGTGGGTTACGTAAGTCGCTAACTATTTGGCGATAGTTGTTTGTGGACGATTAATTTTGTCACCTAACTCTTTGCCGTTAAAGCCCATATCAAATACGCCTGGCGTGAAACCCATAGGACCCGATAACATGCGAGTAAAAGCTAGCATAGGTAAATGCTCTGGCGGGTTTGGTGGCGTCCCCCAAGCATTGAATTCCATGCCACGGGCACCTTCACGCGTTATCCAGTTAGGGTAAGTGCGACGCAAGCTTGTATCTTTAATCGGTTCATGGGTGTTGATACTGATCTTACGTTTGGCCGCTTCAATGATATTATATAAGTACTCGTTAAACCATAAACTGACCATCGTGCCACTCTTTACGCCCGATACCGTTTTCATCGATACGTTTGATGTTGCCACCCTCAGCAACATAGCCTGTTTTAATTTGCTCAACGCCCTTGGCTTTATACAAATCTAACGCCTCTTGCATTTGATTTCTGTAATTAGTGACATTACCTGAAGTTTCATGATGACCCACTTGTTTTACACCTCTCTTCTCGGTGTATTTTCTTAGTTCATCTAGATCGAATGCCGGATAGCTTTCAGTAAAGCTAAATACGTCACCATTAAAGAACCAGTCACCATCCCAGCCTTCATTCCAACCTTAAACCAATACACCATCGAAGCCATGTTTGGCGGCAAAGTCGATATATTTTTTGGTATTGGCTGTCGTAGCACCACGAGGCTTGTTAGGGTCTGTGGTGCCCCAAGCAGATTTGTTGATATGCATTTCCCACCAAATACCAACGTATTTTCCTGAATTAACCTAGGATACGTCACCGAGCTTATTTGGCTCATTTAAATTAAGGATAAGGTCCGAGTTTAAAAGCCCTTTTGCATCTGCAGATACTTGTACTGTGCGCCAAGGGGGTTTGAAATCGGTTTCGGTTTTGATCGCGATGCCATCGTACCAAGGGGTTAAGTCAGCGACATAACGACCCGGGCGTCGTTGGTTTAAGGTCATAGCTGCATAATCGACAAGTGCCGCTTCATGAATACTTAAATGCACACCTTGTTCAGTTTTGAAAGTTGCCGGAGTATGAATATGCTGCGCTTCATACACAAGCGTTTCACTGTAAGTGTACTCATAACGGTTCCAACCACGCGCAGGGATCCAATATGCCGTCGTCGATTGTGCATTAGACAATGCAAATTCCGTCGACTCTTCAACAATTTCTACTCGCTCGTAGCCTTTTTGCTTTGGTACTTCGTAGCGAAAGCCGAATCCATCATCAAACATGCGAATTCGAACAGACTAAGTAGCTGCATCTAATTCAGGGTTTTCAAACTTAACGACTAGCTCATTGTGTTTATCTTCAACTACTCAGCGCTCCCCCCAAGGCTGCTCCCAGCTTGTATCGACAGAACTCATTTTGGCATCTGTGATCTTAAAGCCTTCTGTAAAGGCGGCTTGCTGTTTAAATACTAAACCCAGTGCAGAGTTATCAATAATGGCCTTGCCGCTATAGCTAACAACATAGTTTGGCTGGCTAGTTTGGTCAGTGATTGTGAAAGTAAGGTTGCCGTCAGATGAAGATACAGATAAAGGTGGCATAGCTGCTAGCAGAAATGGCTAGTAAGCTGATTAACGCTAATCTCATTGTTTATCCTGATGTTTTAATCGTTTCTCCTATTGTCGCTAGCTCCGAGAATTTATCCACTACATACGTATTCAAAGGATATTTTGCTTTAGAGCAAAAAAAAGCCCCGCAAAATGCGAGGCTCAGAAAGCTCAAGTGTTGGGGGGAGAGCTTAAAATTCCTAATGAGGTGATTAACCTCTTTGCTTTTTAACAAAGCGAGAAATATATTCGCCGTTACAGTAAACGTCTTTCACATTGAAACGCATTGATGCTTTGCTTAAACCGTTATCTACAGCGTACTTACAAATTTCGCTCGCTTGGCTGTTGTCAGCAGTAACGTATCGCTTAGCTACTGAAACTTTTTCAGTTGTTTCAGTTTTAGCAGTGAACATAGATGCAAAGCGCACTAGTCCTTGGTCATTACAGAATGTTGAACGCTTTGCTTCGTTGAACTTAATACCAAGTTCAGTAGCAACTGCTTTAGCTGCAGGCATGCCGCCTTGCGCTGCTGCAACACACATTTGTGTTTCTGCAGATTGATCTAATGCTCTAAACTCAACATTTGAAATATTCGCTGAAGCGCCAGCAGAAACAGCGAATGTCAATAAAGCAACTAATACATTTTTCATAAAACCACCTCAGTAATGAACCAAAAACAAACGAATCTCGATTGGCTTTTAGTATATAGAGTCTAAACTCTAATGTAAATAAATAATGTAATATAATTACATTATTTATGATTTCATTTAAAAACCACACAATAAAATGTAATTTTATTACATGAGAACTAATTTATTATGAAAAAGCGTTAGTAAAAAGTGTGTATCTGCATTTTGAACGGGCAACCAGAAGAATGCCCTCCCCCTTTTTTAAATAAGGCACAAGAAAAGGTAAAGAATAAGCATCTCACTAATAAAAAGCATTAAATATGCCTACAGGTGTATCTATCGGCAGAATAAGTAATTAAATTACAACACAACTATAAGGACACTAGATATTGAGAAACTTTAGCAAATAGGTAAATAGATAAGTCGAGATAGGCACTAATTAAAGCAGCTGAGCAAAAAGAACAACAACACTATGGACCACTATTGGATAGAGCAAACTTCCGGTTTTTAGTCGCAACCACAAAAGACAGATGCCCATGACGCCCGTTGTGACAAGACCATGTGCATGAAGGTGCGCTACCCCATTAAAGTAGGAAATACTCAGGCTCACGCTAGACAGAACAATAACCAGTAGTTCTGCCCCACCAAGCTTAACATTGCTCATCAAGATTTTAGGTGAATTGATTGCTGAACTGCAAGCCGCCAATAAGATACCATGAAAGAATACCTCACCAACAACACCGTAACTTAGAAAAATAAACAGCAGTTCTTCAATATCTGTCGAGCCATCATCTCCACCTAAGAGGCTCGCGAAAACAAAACGATAGGCCAGAAGTAAAAGTAAGATCTTAAGTGCAAAGACATGGCTACCTGAATTTTGCTTTGTCGTAAAACCAAACCGTTGAACATCCCTTTCTCCTTTAGAGCAAGAATGAATAAGCAAACGGTAGCAAAGACCAACAATTGCTGCGTAAAAAAGTAACAACAGTTGATGCCACCATGGCCAGTCTAATCCCTTTGGAAAAAGATGGGAGTACTGCTCTAGTAAGTCGCTACCAAATTGCAATGCGACGTATTTTAGAAAGATAAATCCAGTAACAGAGAGAAAAGCGAAAAGCAGCAAGTAATAGTCAAATGACCATGCTTTTTTATTAAAGTGAACACCCAACATGTGAGTAGAGATATCAAGCCTTTATTGTCGTACTACACGAGGATGCTTTTCTGTAGCCAATTAGTGATAGATATCGTCTCAATAGGTGAGCAATTCGTCTTCGCCCAGCTGAATTAGCTCAGCAGGTATAACAACATCATAAACACGTGAACGAATACCAATGTCTGGCTCATTAAATAATTGCCACTCATTATTGATTTTAAGGACAGACATTGTTCTGCCAAAAACATTAAACTTTATCATGCTGCTACTTTTCTTGTTTTCTGCTTCGATACAATAATTTATTGGGTCGTCACAGTATTATTCAACAGCAGAGTAACTTTATTCCATGTCGAAAGAAGAAGTATTAAAAGAAACATATAAAAAAAGCCGCATTAAGCGGCTTTTTTTATAATAAGCGAGTCTTGTTAAAACTATCTCAAGACGGAAGCATTTATGAAAGAGCAACACTAGTTCATAGCTAATCGCGCTTGGTGCTCTTTTTCTTTCTTAACGTAAGAAGACCATTGTTTTGCTGTTTTAGCTACTTTCTTAAATGCCAATGCATTATCAAAAGCACCTAACGCTTTGTCGAACTCACCTAAATTGAAATAAGACATACCTAACGCCAAATGCATGTTACCCTCATTATCCAAGCCACCACGCGTAATTGCAGCGTTAGCAGAATCGATAGATAACTTCCAGCGTTCTGTATTTAAGTAAGCTTGTGCAAGCTGCTCATCAAATTTGCCGTCTTCAGCAATCTCAGTACCTTTAATCAGCACAGGGATCGCTTTTTCATCTTCCTTGGCCATCACATAGGCTTGAGCCATTAACTGAATGCGTTTTTCATCAGCAACAACAATACCTTTGGCAATAGAGTCATCCAATAACTTCGCTGCTTTGTAAGGCAGTTGGTTAAATAAATAGAGTTGAGCCAGCATAATGATATCTGTCGATTTTGTCACAAATCCGGCCTGCCATGCTGTTTCCATTGCACCTAGTTGCTTTTTCTCTTCACCGATTTCACCGTACATACCAGCAAGTTGAATCCAGTACTCAGGTTTTTGGTAAAGGCGAACAAGCTCTTCCATCACTTCTGTGACTTTCTCTGGCTGTTTTAGCTCATAATATGCTGCGCGTTGCAGAATCAACCAGTTCTCTTTTGGTGTCTCTTGTTTAGCTTTTGACAAATCAATAGCAGCGTTAATGTGCGTCAATGCGTCAGCATACTTCTTGTCTTGATAGTAAACCTGCGCAAACATAATGTGCTGGCTACTTTGCAATTCCTTTTCATTGTTTGCTTGCCACTGCTTTAAAAAGCCTAGCGCTTTTTCGTAGTCTTGTTGTTGCATCGCTAACTGTGCAAGAGAGAAGACAGTAGAAAGGTAAAGCGAATCAGGAATTGCCTCCTGCGCAATTACGTTTTCAAAGCTTGTAATTGCATTGGCAATATCATCGTTACCGTAGTGCATAAAACCAAAGAAGTTCCACAGCATTGCTTTCTCATAGCTGTTTAACTGGTTAATACGCTCTTTCACATCGTTAAGCACTTCAAAGCCTGCCGCTTTATCGCCAGCATCCGCTAACTGTTGTGCCCTAGCCAGCTGCGTGTAAACGCGATTTCTCATCGCTGGCACGCGCTTAGATTCACGCTTAGTCGGTTCAGCTGCATTAGCAACCGCACCAGTAACATCGCCAAGCACCGTTGGTGCGCTGTATAGCGTTGCTGCAGCAATCAGAGAGATAATTAATTTAGTTTTCATCATTTACGCCTCAAATATGCTCTAGCCGTCAATTTCGAATGTAATTTTGTTTTGAACGCCAGCAACTTCGGTCGCTTCGCCGTCAACAACTCGCGGCTTATACTTAAACTTAAGTGCCGCATCAAGCGCTGCGCGGTTAAAGATGTTCTCAGGTTGCGCTTCCACCACAATAGGGTCACGAACAGAGCCATTTTTTGTCACCGTGAACTCGACGATTACATAGCCTTCAATACCGCGAGATTGAGCACGACGTGGGTAAATAGGTGCAACTTTCACAATGGGTAAGTAGTCACCGTCACCACTGTCTAGACTCAAACCACCAGCTAAGCCAGTATCAGCAGCAATGTCAGCCGTAAATGATGTGCTAACTGCATCAGCATTTGGGTTTGCCTGCTGCATTTGTGGTTGCTGCATCGGCGGCGGTGGCGTTTGTGGCTTAGGCGGCTTTTGTGGTTTACGTTCTTTTTTCTGTACCGTTTCTTCTGGCTTTAAACGAATAAAGTCGAGAACGTTTCCACGCGGCGGCTCTGTTAATGCATCTTTACCACCGGTGATCAACATTTGCATGCCCCAAAGCAATACAAAGGTGACACTAACCGCTAGTGCTAAGGCCAAACCGTAGCGAGAAATTGGATTAGGTGCTACCGTAGCTGTCATTGCTAACCCTCTTGTGCAGCAATTGACACATCAAATACACCCGCAGCGCGTGCTGAGTCCATAACTTTGATTAACGTGTCTGTCGTTGCTTTTTTGTCTGCTTGAATAACAACAGTCCCTTGCGGGTTTTCTGCTTTTAAACGCTCGATGTTTGCTTGTACTGCTCTAACATCAACGCGACGTTTATTAATCCAAATCTCACCTTTGTCGCTTATTGCCACTAAGATGTTTGCTCGCTCTTTCTTAACCGCTGTTGCCGCTTCCGGACGGTTAACTTCAATACCAGCTTCTTTAACAAACGAAGCGGTAACGATGAAGAAGATAAGCAGGATGAAAACAACGTCCAGCATTGGCGTCATATTAATTTCTTCTGCTTCTTCTTGCTCTTGTAAAACTTTTGCTAATTGAGAACGCATGTTTAATACCTTGGTTCTATTTCTAAACGGCGCTTCAGCTTAATGCTGAAGCAGTAATGAATCTTCTAATTGCTCAGTACGGCGTTTTGATTTGCGCTGAAAATAAGTCACAAGGAAAACACCTGAAAGTGAGCCCACCATACCTGCCATCGTTGGGATAGTGGCACGTGATACACCTGAAGCCATCGAGCGAGCGTTACCGCTACCAGAAATCGCCATTACGTCAAACACTTGAATCATACCGGTAACCGTACCTAGTAGACCAAGCAGAGGACATAACACCACCAGGCTTTGAATCAAAGCGACATTGTGGTTAAGCATTTCCGTCAAACGCGATACTTGCGCGATGCGAATTTGCTCAGCATTCCAAGAGCTTTTGTCAGCTCTTTCATTCCAGTCTGCAATTACTGATTGCTTTAAGCCGTTGTAGGTTTTTAAGAAAAACACTAAACGTTCGAAAATCAGTAACCACATAAGGCATATGATGCCGGCGATCACGGTCAATACAGGTCCGCCGGTATCGAGGAACTCCCTGATGCTATTCATCATGTCGATGAATAAAACCATGATTAAGCTCCTTGTTCAGCACGTTCGGCTACAATGCCAGCGCTCTGCTGTTGTAACACGTTGATAATGCCGCGGCTGCGCGTAGTTAAGATGGTCGAGATAAATACCATTGGAATCGCAACTACTAGACCAAGAACTGTTGTTACAAGCGCTTGAGAAATACCACCAGCCATCAGTTTAGGGTCACCTGTACCGAATAAGGTAATCGCTTGGAACGTGTTAATCATACCGGTAACCGTACCTAGTAGACCGATAAGTGGTGCGACAACAGAGATGATTTTGATCATTGTTAAACGAGATGTTAAGTGTGGAACTTCTTTCAAAATACGCTCAGACAGCTTCAACTCAAGTGTTTCGATATCTGCTGTTTTGAACTCTTCTTTCGCCATCAATACACGACCTAATGGGTTATCGTTAGAAGGCGCAGCAGATTTAAGCTGACGGTTAACCTTGTTACCGATGATAAATAGTGCAATGAAGCGCTCGATGGCAATTAATAGACCAATCAAACCAATTGCTAGAATTACATAACCAACCGGACCACCTTGGTCAACACGCTCTTGTGTATCTGGTGCTTGAACTAATAGGCTTAGGATAGAGCCACCTGTTGGGTCTAAAGCAAACGCTACTTGTGCATTGCTTGCATTTGTCATATCACCAGCGGTGTTTAAGTAACGGCCTGATGGTTGACGAATTAGCTCCGCAACACTACCTGTCTCACTGATAAATTCTAAGTATTTACCGTTAGCCACTAAGTTGAAGTTACCAACGCGTGTTACGGTTGCGTTTTGTTTTGAGCCGTCTGCTAAAACTACTTCACGGTCAAAGCGAGTTACTTTGCCGCTCTCAGTCATTTCGCGTTGTAATTCAAACCAAATCTTTTCAATTTCTTCAATTGATGCAAGCTTTGAAGAAGAACCCATTGATTGTGCAAACTCGTCTAAGAAGGCTTCACGACCAGGAATTTGTGCCGACACTACAGAGTTTTGGAACTTGCTCTTAGTATCACCAGCGACTTGCTGAAGTACACCAAAAAGCTCTTTTAATTCACCTAAACGTTTGTTCAATGCTTCTTGGCGATTAGCTAACGAGATTTCATTTTGTTGAAATGCCGCTTCTAATTCCGTACTTAGCTTAATTTGACCATCACGTTCGTTAACAGCATCAGCTAATAAACGATCTTGCTCTGACTTACGTGCAACAAAATCTGCTTCACGTTGCTTGTTCTGTTGAGTTTGGGCAACTTTACCTTGTGCTAACTGGTTTAAAAGCTCGTCTAAATTAGCGGCTTCTTGTGCATTAGCTGCGCCAGCGATTACAGCAGTCGAAGAAAGCGTAACCGCTGCTAAAAACGTAGAAATTTGTTTTTTGATAGTTTTCATTGTGAACAACAACCTTAAGTTATTCTGATACGTTGACAGGTACAACAACTAAGTCAGGTGCTAGTTGCTTGCGCGCAATGCGAAGTGCTTTGTTGATGTCGGTACGGTAACCAGCATCTAAATCATCCCAAGCACCCTTTTCGTTATTCCATAAGCCCATACGTGAACCGTCACGAGTTTGGTAGATAAATGCAACACGACCAATGCGCAAGAAATCAACGTCCATTTCTTTGCCGTCTAGGCTAAGTAAGTCGCTGTATGCTTCAATTGTGCGACCGTAGTCTACTTCAATTTGGTAAGCCTCCATTACGCGGCGGAACTTCTCTGAAGCTGCAACATCTGCGCGCTCCATCAATGCCTTTAGTTTTGCAATGCGATCGTTACGCTCTTCAGGAAGGAAAGGAACATCTAATGAAATAAATGCGTCAAGCGTATCAATCATACGCGCCATTAGCGGTGAGATTTGACGTTCAATGATGCTAACTTGCTCCATTGACGCTGCTAACTGGCTAAGCTCTGACATTTGGTTGTCAATTTGCTTTTGCATTTGGCCATTGTAGACCTGCAAACCATCAATTTCTTTGTTAACAGATTTAAACTGTTGAAGCTTGCTTTGAATTTGATCAGCGATTTTGTCGATTTTTTGTTGTGATTTTCCCGCCGACTGGTTGATCTCTTGACCTGCTTGAACAACTTTATCAAGCTGTTGAGCGTCAGCAGCAATAGCGCTAGACGCAAGCCCTGTCATGCCTAAAGACGAGATACCTACAAATAGGCTAGCTTGCGCCAGTTTTGACAATTTCATAAGTAAACCTTAAGTAATTAAAAAAAAGCAACTTTCCTGTATGTGAACAGAAAAATTTCATAATGCATTTAAACGATGGGAGAATTTTAGGCGCAAAATATGACATTTATGTTTCTGCGATATTTCAACTTTATTAAATTACAGAAACGTGACGTTTTTTTTACCACCATCAAATTAGTGTCATAAAAACGTATTGAAAATTATTTATTAATATTTTTAGTTAATTACAGAAGCTATTGAGTTGAATTTGACTCTGAAACACAAATTATTTCGTTAAAAACTTGACCAAAAAGGCAGATTTTATGAACAGGATGTTAAAGCAAACACCACGATTTTTATGTGCAATATTACTCTCTTTTGCACTGATAAGTTGTAGCTCAGTTTCACTCGTTGGCATGTACAAATTAAGTAAAGTTGATCCCCTATCGGCAGATCCTGCACACATTAAAGTAGCGATAAAAACGGATAAGGTGATCAAGGTAAATGATGGCGCAGTTAAGATAAAGTTTGGCTACCAAAGCGACGATGGCACTATCGACATAAACGACGAATTTGACGTAAATATTGATTATCAATCACCAATCGCTCAATCACTATTTACCGAAATCGCAGCCAACGAATACGTTACTGTACTTTCGTTGAATGAAAGTGATGCGAAGAAGTTTCGACAAAACCAATTTGTGATTAGCAAACATAAAGCTGAAGATAAAAAGGGGCAAGGCTACTTTTCACTGGGCTTAGACAATTTTTGTTTGCCTAATCCATTGCCTGAGCGAGAGTTAACTGTCGACGTATTCTTACAAACTGAACGTCAGGACGGCTTTTTCAAATTCCTTAGTGATGTTGATCTGAAAGACCAGTTTGACGACATTGACCCCGAAGATCTAAAGACATTACAAGACTCCTGTCAGCAAAGCTAACACCTTACTTTCACAAGTTACCGTATTAAAAACAAGTTCGATTCGATTAATGACAACAAAGAGAATCGAGCTTTTTATAATTCAAGGCTGCGAACGGCAACTACTGAAATAATACCTATTCAAAGCACTAGTCAGAATGAAGCGCTTCAATAGGGTTAAGTCTAGAAGCTTTAATCGCAGGAAAAGCACCAAACAAGACACCAATCGCCATACAAATAAACAATGCGATAAATATGGCGAATCCAGACCAAGAAACCGCCCATTCAGAATAAAAACCAATAAGCTCTGAGAGGAATAAGCCAAAGACTACGCCCAGCAAACCGCCAATAATTGAAATCACAAAGCTCTCAGATAAAAATTGAAGCTTAATATCTTGCTGTGTAGCGCCTACAGCCCTAAGCAAACCGATTTCTTTTGTTCGCTCCAGTACATTGGCTAGCATGATATTCATGATACCGATACCACCAACGAGTAGCGATATGCCTGCAACACAAGCCATAACGATATTGAATATCTGCTGCGTTTTCTTTTGCTGCGCTAGCAGCTTAGCCGGAATAATAACTTCATAATCTTGCACACCACCATGGCGGAACTCCAACAAATGGCTTAATGCTTTGGCCGCTTGATCTGTTGCGACATCTTTTGCCACTTGCACTTTAAAGCTATCAATTTCACTCGCTAAATAGACTGACTTCAACTTTTTAATGCTGGTTTGCAGTGGTATGAATACACGGCTAGCGTTATCGTCTAACTGCACCCCTTGAAATTCATCCTTATCGACTTCTGAGGATTTCAGCACGCCAACAACTTCCAGCCACAAGTGGTTTAGTTTCACGAACTGCCCAACCGCATCTCTATCTGCAAAGAGTTGCTTTGCTACCTGCTCACCTAATACTGCGACCTGATTAAGGGTCAGATTGTCGTCATCAGTTAAAAAGCGCCCTGACAGAAGTTCGGCCTTAGCCAATGGAAAATAGCTGCTTGTCACGCCAAAAGCTTTGGTGTCAGATTTATCAAAGTCGCTATACAAGTTAAACACTTTAATCGTCTTTTCAGCGCTATAACCTTCAACAAAGTCTAATGTTTGCTTCACAGCTTCAAGGTCTCTTAAAGATAAGCCCTGAGACTCTTTACGCACTTCCTTCAATTCATCGCTAGGGATTTCTTTTGCTTTAACAATTATGTTATTAACCCCCATTGACTCAATCATCTTTAGGGCTTCGTTTTCAGCACCTTCACCGATATTGAGCATCGCTATAACGGCACCTACACCAAAAATCATACCGAGTAGCGTTAATAAGGTCCTAAGTTTATGGCCCCATAACTCAATGAAAGAGTTTATTAGCAGTGGTTTAAGTGTGTTCATATCGCCATTCCCTCCGGCAAAGACAGCGCGACTTCTTGTCCCGCTTGTAAACCGTCCAACACTTCAACAAAATGTAAGTTTTTCTCCCCCAATGTAACCTGCACTAGTTGGTATTCGCCCGCGCTTCTAACGGCCACAAAAGATTGGCCGTCTTTATTAATCAAGCTCTGGATAGGTACCACCAATCGTTCGGAAGGTCTCTGCACTTGTATACTCGCGGTCGCCTTTCTACCAGGTTCTAGTAATGATTCCTGACCACCAGTGATTTCAACTTTTAACTCAAAATACTTAGTGGGGTCGCCACGATTAATACTTCTCGAAAACGCTGCGACATCAATCACTTTTCCGGCAAACGCAGCATCAGGAAATGCATCCAAGCGCAAGCTAACTTGCTGTTCAACGGCTAGATTGATCGCTTCTTTGTCTAGCACATAGAGTTTAACTTGTATTTTCCTAAGGTCAGGTAACTTTGCAATGTTGGCACCGGGAAACATTGTTTGACCGACAATAGGCTTTTCGCCTCGCCAATTCTGCGCATAAATTAATAAGCCATCAAATGGCGCGCGAATTTCTAGTTCTTGTAATGATTTTTGATGCCTCTCCAGCTTGGTAGTATGGCCCTTTTTTGTGATATTTAAGACAGCCAACTTACCACTACTTTGCTCTTCGATACTGTCTTGCTTCCAGTCAAGAAAACTACTTTTTTCTTTCAGGTACTCTTTATTTTGCATCGAGTCGATAATTTCTAACTGAGAGTACACACGCAAGTCGTCTACTTGGAATGTGTCGACGAAGTCCATCTCATAGTCAATCACTTGCTGCTCTGTTTCTAACTCGAAACTCGCCACTTCGTTTTCTACCTCTTTTAGGTTCAAATCAGCATTCAGTGCTTCCAAGGCAAACATCTCTTTCTGGGCTTTGATACTAAGCTGCTGAGGATCGAACTTAACGATAAGGTCTCCTTTTTTCACATACGAGAACTCAGGCGCTAACCATTCTATGGTCATACTCGAAGAAGGCGGCGAAGTTATCATGTACGAGTTTGCAGCTTCAAGTTCACCAAATGCAGGGATTTCAATGTCAAACGATCGTTTCTCAACGGTGTAAGTCAGTTGTGTTTCGGGAGCCTGACTACAACCAAATACTAGTGCTAGGCAAGCAAAAATGATGAAGATTCTCATGAGCTTTGCTCCACTACTAGTTCAACTTTTGTCGGCATTCCTGGCCTTAATTGGTTGTTTTGACTTTCATTGAGTTCGATGAAAACATCAAAAACGATCTTTGGATTGCGATTTGATTTCGGTTTGAAGGTTTTACCCAAGGACGTAATTCTTCCGGTAAGTGGCAATTCAGGATAAGCGTCTAAGGTTAACTTAACCGATTGATTCACTTTTACTTTACTAAATTCAGATTCATCAAATTGCGCTTTAATCGCCAATTTATCTAAGGAAGGAAGTGTAAGGACACTTCGTCCCATCCAAATAGTCTCACCAACTGCCAACTTTTCGCCTTTGTGGTCAGTAACATACATGACGATTCCATCTTTTGGCGCTTTAACTGACAACCTAACAAAGTCAGCGTTTAGCTTATCGACATCCACTTGTAACTTGTTCACTTTACTTTGGTTGACTTCTTTGTTTAAAACCGCGCTTTTTGAATGATGTGCCAAAATCTGTTCAGCTTGAGAGAGTTGTAGCTTCGCGATTTCGTACTGTTTAGCTTGTTTCATTCGATCAACTTTTGATGCTGCGACATCGACAATTTCTGAGCGACGCTTCTCTTTATCAAAGTTCATTTTTGCCTCGGCAAGCGATAACCGAGCAGATCGCAATTTTTCATCTAACATCAAGTCGTCTTGTTCAACCTGCTTTACTGCAGCACTGAGGGCACTTTGTTTTTCCACCAACGTGTTTCTGAGGTCTTGTGTGTCAAATCGAACGATCAATTCCCCCGTTTTTACTGGCTTGTTTTCCTTAACAAGAAAATCGATTTTGTATTGCCACATTCGATCGACTTTGGGAGGGCCTATCGTTTGGTTTTCAGTCGAAAATACTTCTCCCGTCGCCACGAGTACTTTGCCATTATCATCTTGCGCGATAGTTTGAAATGACAAACACACCAACATGATTTGAGCTAATCGATTAATCCTTTTCATCTATTTACCTTCCATTTGCACACGAACGCTCATGCCAGCAGATATTGGCATTGATGGCTGATCCACAAATTCGATTTCTACGCGGTAGTAAGCCCCATTACCCCATTGCTGCTTTTGCTCACTTTGGGTGAAAACTTTATTAACTTTTGCCTTAAAAGCTTGTTGTGGATATGCATCCATGCTAACAGTCACCGGCTGTTCTTCTTTTACTTTCTCTGCATCAAGCTCGTGCAACCAGGCATTAATTTGTAAAGATTCGTCACCTTGAACTGTCAGCACTTGCATCCCAGCCTGAACCATCATGCCGGCAGACATCTTCTCTCTTGTCCAAGGATGTTCATGGTAAAAAACACTACCTGTGATTTTTGATTTAACCTCTAACTTGGCTAACAACGCCGTGTTATATCGAATATCCTCTTCAAGCTTTTTTATTTCTAATTTTTGCTTATTGATCTTATTAATTTTATTTTCTTGCGCTTTTTTCAGTTGTTGCTCGGCTTGTACTTTTGAAAACATTGCGCGTTCGAGCGTCAACTTGTATTGGCCCTTTTCGTAGTCAGACACCTTATCACTGGTAATGCCGGCCTCAATAAGTGCCTTATCGACATTAAGATCTGCCACTTTGTATTTTCCGCTTGCCTCCAGCACTTGCTGGGTCAAATCTGATTCCATTTTCTGCAACTCCAGTTTAAGAGAAACCAGTTGCTCTTCATTTCTCTTAATTTCTGCTTGCGTGCTAGCACCATCAAACACTGCGATGACATCGCCGGCTTCGACAAGCTTCCCCTCTTTCGCTAGCCATTGCACTTGGATTTGATAGCTCATCGCAGAGGGGGCTGAAACTAGGTGTTGATCTTTAGACGTGATCTCACCCGTCGCTAATAAGTTAGCGCTAAAACAGGGGGTAGAAAGCGCAAGTAACAAACCAAATAAACGTTTCATCGGTTAACTTCCTCCTTGAGTATCTTCCCGTCTTTCATATGAATAACACGTTGAGCATGATGCGCAATTTCGTCTTCATGCGTCACCATGACGATCGTTTGTCCTTGCTGGTGCAGCTCATTTAGCAAGTTCATGATCTCTAGTGATGTCTTGCTATCAAGATTCCCGGTTGGCTCATCCGCTAAAATCACACTTGGCTGATTAATTAGTGCTCTTGCTATCGCAACTCGTTGGCGCTGACCACCAGACATCTCAAACGGCTTATGGTGAATTCTGTGCCCTAACCCCACTCTCTCTAATAATTCGAGCGCAGTTTGATGCCCTTCTTGCTCAGAAGTAGTGGAATATCTCAATGGCAATTTGATATTGCTGATTGCATCGAGCTTGGGTAAAAGGTGGAATGTTTGAAAGATGAAACCAATGTGTTTATTTCTAATATGTGATAACTCAGCATCGTCTAACTCTGCGACGTTACGGTTATCAATAAAATACTCACCCTGATTGGGACGATCTAAACATCCTAAAATATTCATTAAGGTCGATTTACCAGATCCAGAGCTCCCCATGAAGGCGACAAACTCATTTTTATGGATGGTTAAGGAAAGGTCTTCAAGTGCTGTGACAGACTCGTCACCATTTGAGAAAACTCGACTAATACTTTTAAGATCTAACAACGTTAGTTCGTCTTTGTATTGTGTATTTATTTTATTCCTTTAAAAAATAAAGAACTCAATGATACAAGTCAAGTTTGCTCTAGTATACTTTTCGTACATCAAGTAATACCAGTTGAATTAAATATTTGATCATTCAGCGAGAATTAAAAGGCTTATAGGCTAGGCTTTGATTGCAGATAATGGTTACTCCCTTGTCAAAATCAATAACGCAGCATATAAGCCTTTTAAACTCGCCCTCTGGGAGCTTGTCAGGAAAGTGATAGTTTCACAAATTTCTTCGTTGGAGAATGACTACAACAGCATCAATTTGCTTTACTCTAACTTCCCTGACATAGCTCTGAAGTGGTTAAATATTTATTTCAATTGGTATAAAACCCAATCTTTTTAAGCAAAAAAATCGGTGTACAGATTAGCAATCCATACACCGACTTCTAGTGGAAGCGTTTTATGTTGTTAGTGAGAGGCTACATTTAATGTGCCTTTTGGCATTAGCGATTACCTTGCTATTTAACTGCTAACCACCAGGTATTTTCCGCGGGTGCATTAAGCACATCAATAAACTCACCAACGATTGGTGTCGAAAGCGTTACCTGCTGCTGACGAGAAAGTTCGCTCACTCTATCTAGTGGCTCAAACCAGTCGTGCATTGCCAAGTCAAAAGTTGAATTATGAATTGGCACCATCACTTTACCTTGCAGGTCAAGATGCGCTTGCACGCTTTCTTCCGGTACCATGTGAATTTCGCTCCATAGTCGATTGTATGCTCCAGTCTCAATGAAGGTTAGATCGAAAGGACCAAACTTCTCGCCAATTTCTTTGAAACCACCAAAATAGCCACTATCGCCACTAAAGAAGATCTTTGATTCTGGGCTATTGATAACCCAACTTGCCCAAAGTGTTTCGTCTCGGTCTAGTAAACCACGACCTGAAAAGTGTTGAGTTGGCGTAGCTGTGAACTCTACTCCACCGACTTGCTTACTCTGCCACCAGTCTAACTCTACAACTTTCTCTGCTGCGACTCCCCAATCAACTAGGTGTTTGCCGACATTCAGCGGTACTAAAAAGGTTCCAACCTTATCTTTAATCGCCTTAATTGTACCTTTGTCGAGATGGTCGTAGTGGTCATGGCTGATAATAACAACATCGATTTCCTGAATATCTTTGATCGCTATTGGCGGCTGGTGGAATCGCTTAGGACCCGCCCATTGAACTGGTGATGCGCGATCGCTAAATACAGGGTCAATCATCACTATCTGACCTTCAAGTTTCAGCATAATTGATGAGTGTCCTAATTTAACGGCAGAATTGTTAGGGGCATCCATTATTTGCTGAGAAGTCATTGGCAAAACAGGAATATCTTTTACTGGCACAGGCACCTTTCGCTCAATGCTGAAACGCTCTTTGATGATATCCCAGATAACACCGAAATCGCTCTTATACTCTATCTCGGTATTTTTAAATTTTTTGCTCTCTAGTTTAGCTCCCTGATTCGAAGCATTCACATTTGAAACAATAGACGTAATAACAACACCTCCAACAACGACAGCAATAAGTGCGGCTTTCCACTTTTTCATATCAACACCATATGTAAACTACAGAGTGTAATTTAACATTAATGGCACAAAAAGTAAACTACACAGTATAATTAACTATTTCAAAGTGTATGGAATACCTTAAATACAGGATCATAGTGTGCACACTTCCATCCGCTAATTCTGTATTTAATGTAATTAGTACAAGATCAAAAAAGGCGACCAAGGCCGCCTTTTCGATGTAGATTTAAGGAGTGGCTTACTAAATCACTATCTACTCGAAGTCGTACGTGTAGCTCAAGCTAAATGTTGTACCTACCTCTTTTGAACGCACGATAACGTCTGACTGCAATACTTCTTGATCTTCACCTAGCATGTTCTGAATTTTGAACTTCACTTTCGAACTAAATGATGGATAGTAAGTATAAACAAGGTCTAACGAATGGAACGGTTGTTCAAACGCATCTTCACGGTCGGCAACACCAGAAGCGATGATGCGCTCTCCGAATACATTATAAACTAATGAACCGCTGTGATTACCGTCTGCTGAGTCGTAATTAAACTGTAAGTTAACGACGTACTTAGAATGACCTGTTAATCGTTTCGTTGGGTTCGTTAAGTTACCTGCTAGTGCTGGATCAATCGATACTTCTGAATCACTCAAGGTAATGTTACCTGAAGTAAAGAAGCCATCAGCAAGGTAAGTTAAATCGTGTAACCATTCAGTTTCAATACCGTAAACTTCACCTTCTTCACCGTTGATGAAAGATAGGCTGTAGTCTTCATCACCAATTCGCATAATGTTTTCAATTGGTGCTGCGATATCTTTATAGAATAACGCCACAGAGAAGTTGTCACCGTTAGCGCTGTAATTCTCGTATCTTAAATCGTAGTTTTTAAGATTACTTGAATTTAAGCCAACACGACCAGATGTACGAATGTCTGTTAACGGATCAAAGTATGATACAGGAATAACTTCACGTAAGTCTGGGCGAACAACTGTTTCACCGTAACCTAAACGAATTTGGTAATCTTCGCCACCAACGTACGTCATTGACAATGCTGGGTAGAAATCGTCTTCGTTTATCGTACCTTCTTCAATTGTCTCTTCATCATATAAACGCTCTAAATCTTCACGAGTGAACATTAAGCTTGATGAACGAAGTGATACTTGACGGAAGTTTTCGTATCGAACACCACCGCTAAAGCGCCACTTACCTTTGTAGAAGATGTCAAACGCACCGTAACCAGCATCAATTTTCTGTGCTGCAATGTAATCGTCCGCATCAGGAATGCTAGGTTCGTTGAACGTCACACCTATGCTGTTATCAGCAATGAAGTCATCCGTCAAATAGCCAGATAAACCAAGTACATCGTTACCAACAGTTGTTGAGGCACCTGAGTTGTTGTTCACTTTAAAGCTAGATGTAGTGTAGTTTCTCGCTTTGTCAGTGAAGTCGTAACCTACTTTGAATTCCATTTCAAAATCACCAGAATACACTGGTAAAGTTAAGTTACCTGATGCTGACTTAACATGCTCCTCCATATCAACGAAAGAGTATGTGGCACGGTTTTGGTCACCTGTGATGCCAGAGCTAATGTATGAACCTGAGCTACGGTCGTAGTTATCACGGAACACATACTCTACATCTGTTGGGATGTCAGTATTTGCTTCTGATTCAGTGTATTGCCAATCGAAGCCTAAGCCCCAGTAGTCATTAAACGTGTGTTGACCAACAAACTGATCTACATCCAGCGAACGCTCTTCGTAGTTAAACGAAATTAAGCGGTCGGCAGACCCTGTGCCGAAAATCGTACGAATTGTACTGCCACCAGGCGCCTGCTTAACAGCAATCTCTGTTTCATCTTCAGAGTCTTCTAAGTAAATCTTAGAGTAAGACACTGAATGGCCATCAAGCTTGTAGCCTAATGTTAAGACACCGTTGATACGCTCTTCTTCAGTTGTAACATCTGAATCTGTTGTTGCGTCAAAACACGAGTTATCTGTTGCTTCTTCAGAGTTTAAGTTCTCACTACAACCTTCAGAAACGTTTTGGCTGATAACATTGTTTGCTTTCTCTGCGAATTTCCATTTGTTGTCGTATGCAACAGATGCAAGGATACCGAACGTGCCGCCGAAGTAATTCTCTTCAAAAGAGTTACCAATGCTTGCCTTGAAGCTTAAATCTGGGTCTAGCGACTCATCTTTTAGCACAAGGTCGCGATCCAGCTCGCTTAAAAGCGCTTGGTTAATAAGCTCTGCGCCATCTGCATCGATGTCATTTCCTAGACCTTGCTCTTTTGTAATGATCTTAGCAAGACTGAAATCACCACGATATTTAACAATAGCATCTCTTAGCGTTGACGATAAGCCAGAGTGACTGCTGTTATAAGTGAAACCATCGCTTGAAGCAGAGTTTTTACCAATACCTAGCTCAAAGCTCGCCGTGAAGTTTGATGGGATTGATTTCGTACGGATATCGATTGCACCACCACCAAATGCCGCTGGCATTGAAGGTGAATATGCTTTTTGTACCGCTAAGCTTTCAATGATGCTTGACGGGAACAAATCAAGAGGTATTACGTTACGTGTTAAGTCTGGGCTCGGAACAGACGCTCCGTTTAATCTTGCGCTAGAGTAACGCTCACCAAGACCACGAACGTAGATAAACTTTCCATCGACGAGAGTTAAACCGGTAACACGACGTAGGGCTGAAGCCGCATCACTGTCACCTGTTTTAGATAGTTGTTCGGCACCTAAGATATCAGCAACGAAGGCTTGGTTTTTACGCTCTTCAATTACCGCTACTGCACTACCTTGCAAACGTGAAGCTTTTACAACAACTTCTTCAATTGCACTATCTTCTGACTCTTGTGCGATAGCAAAGTTAGTATTTGCTGCAAGTGCTACAGCTAAAGCAATTTTTTTAACTTTGTATTGCATTCTAATACCTTATGCTGCTATTTATTTTTCGAAAAAGATAGGCGCTCTCGCTCACATGTTGAGCTTAGCGCCTATCCCAATTAACTAATCGCTATAATTAGTCGTTAGCAGCAGCTGTTAATGCAGCATTAACCCAGTTGTACCAGTCACTTGAAGTGTCTGTGTAGTCTACCGCGCCAATGAATGCAGCAGCGTCCATACCTTCAGGTAATGTGGCTGGTGTTGCAGTGAAAGATGCGCTATCAGCACGGATGCCGTCAGCTTGTAATACAGGGATTGCACCAACACTTTCGTTACCAACACCTTGTGCTAACCATTGTGCACGCGTTTGGCCAGGAGAGTCTGTGTCTGCATCGTCAAATACTGCAGTGTCACCAGCTACAAAGTCTTGAGCACACGCAAATACACTGCTGTTGAAGCTGTTAGCTGAAGCGTTGATTTGGCCGTCGCCAGAGAACACGATACAACCGTCTGAATCTTCGCTAGGTACTAAATCAGGCTTGATGAATAAAGCATTGTAGTAAGTAGACTTGATACCGTCGTCAAACTTAACTGCACGAGAAGGGTCACCGTCACGAACAGAAAGTTGGTCAGTACCGATAAAAGTAATGTTCGCTAACTGAGTCGTTGATACTGGTGCTTGGTCTGTAGTAGAACCTTTCTTACCGTCAGTTTCAAAACCGTGGTTACCCATTGGAGACATTACGCCATCGTAGTCAGCCATACCGTGAGTAATGAAGATGAATTGACCTTTACCTTGCCAACCTGCATCGATGTCAATTGCGTCATCTTGGTTTTCAGTAACTACGATGTGCTTGATATCTACCGCGCCACCGAAGAACTCGATACCATCATCGTAACCTTGGTGAATGTGGATGTAGTCAATTTCAGTGCTTGAACCAACAGAGTTCAATAGTAAAGAGTTGAAGTCGTTACCGTCACCGCCATCGATTGGGCCAGAGCCTGCGTAGTAAATTTTTGCGTACTTGATAGCACCGCTGTTGTCTGTGTTGTCACCGCCGCCGTATAAGCTGCCGTCACCTTCAGACTCAGCATTACAAGTACCCGCTGTACGCTCTTCGTCAGTACATTGGTCAGTAATACCTAAACCGTTGATTACGATACCTGCCCAGTCACCGAACGGACTAGGACCTTTACCAACAACATCTAAACGCGGAATCGCTGACGTTGAAGTGAATGTAATTGGGTCGTCCATTGTGCCAACAGCTTGTAAATCAGCACCACGACCAATACGTAATAATGCTTCACCTGAACGGAATGCTACAGTAGCGCCAGCTTCAACTGTTAAAGTTGGACCGCTTGTGTCGATTGTACAACCTGTAGTTGTGTCACAATCTTCACCCATTTGAAGTGCAGATTCAAAAATGTGAACACCGCCGTTAGGTAAGTTTGCTAACGTTAGGTCTTCAGTAATTTCAATGCTTTTTGAAGCGAAGTTTAAGCTGTAGCTACAATCGCCATCAGACGTCATAGAGCCTTGTATCATCGCATCACCTTCACCGTAAGAAGCACATACGTTCTCTTCTGGCTCTGGCGTAGGTGTAGTTGGGTTAGTTGTAGTGTTGTTAGAATCATTAACACTGTTGTCGTTAACAGTAGGAGTGATGTTTACGTCACCGTTACAGCCCGCTAAAGCGATTGCACAAGCAACAGCACTTACTTGAAATAGTTTTGAGATTTGCATTTTTATGTCTGCTCCGCAGTGTTTTAATGTTTACATTTGTTATGTATTTATGAATTGGCGGTAATGCTAAGCAGATTAAATGACAGAAATGTTTTAGAAATATGTACCTTTTGTTTAACAAATATGACATTCAGATGACAGAAATATAGCAATCCCAGAGAAAACAAGCGCAAAAGAAGGCTTGACCAAATGGTAGACTTTTAATAATAAATTTGGGTGCCGAAAGTTTCGAATTACTTTTTGTCTGAGATGACGTTTTTGTTAAATGAAAATATAGAATTAGAAGATTAAAGGAAATTCGACAGATAGCGGGTTTTGTTCTGTAAATGTCATTGCCATGTGATCAAAACCTACCTACTATCACCACAGTATTAACATTTTTAACGCTTGGAAATAATTATGAAAAAAATTCTAATCCCTGTATTACTTTCTACTATCGCATTTAGCACACCGAGCATGGCTGCCCATCCAATGTGCGGTAAGACTGAATTAGCGCAAATCATGGACGACATGAAAGACCATATGAAAGCGGTAAAAAAAGCATTTAAAGTAGGTGACATGGATAAAGTTAGCAGCATTGCTGACCAATTATTAGCTGCTGTAGATAACAGCTACGACTTAGTACCACTAGCAATTAGCGACAAAGCAGAGCTAACAGCAGATCAGAAAGGCGATTTCGCTAACTACCAAAAAGGTATGAAGTACCTAAAAGGTGCTATCGAAGAGTTAAAAGCAGCAAAAGACATGGGCGCAGTTAAGGCAGCGCTAGGCAAAATTGGTAAATCAAGTAAGAAAGGCCATAAAGCTTTCAAAATGGATTGCGACGCTTAATTATTAATGTAGAAGGTGAAGATGTCGAAGGTAACCATTTGGGATAACTTCACACGTATCTACCATATGAGCCAGCTTATTTTGCTGGCTTTACTTTGGTATAGCGGTGAACAAGCAGATTTTGAGCTGCACTTTACTTGTGGCTATTTGATGCTAAGCCTGTTTATCACCCGATTGGTGTGGGGGTTTATTGGCAGTGACAACTCTAGGTTCGTTCACTTTGTCAAAACACCAAAAACGGTATTAAATTCATTAAAACAAAAACCATCACCAACACACGGCCATAGCCCTGTCGCCGGGTATATGGTTGTAGCACTGTTGCTCGCACTAGGAGCACAGTTGTTTACAGGGTTATTTGCTACTGATGATGTCCTTGCCGAGGGCCCGCTCATTTATTCGGTAAGCGATAGTTTTGCAGAATCGATGGACAGTCTTCATCACGAAATCTTTAACATTTTACTGGCACTAATTGCACTTCATGCCCTAGCGGGCATCGTCCACAGTATAAAAGCCGATAACGTTATTAAAGTGATTTTGACGGGTAAATCTAGTGTACATGAACCACACTCATTGAACTTTAAATCTGTTGTGGTTCCACTTGCTATTTGGGCGGTTTTGTTCGGGCTAATGGCTTATTTTTGGTTAGCTGAAGTTTTTATTTAAACAGAAAGGTTAAGCAATAAAACCATAAAACAAAAAAGCCAGCATCAGCCCTAAGAGGGGAATGTCAAAAGGTTAGAGGAGCAAACGTCAGATATAATCTGGCTTAGACAGTACTTTATGCAATCGAAATGCCTAGAATATATTTTCTAGGCATTTTTTTTGCGTGTTTTTCAGTCTCGATAAAGGCTTTTAGCTTTTTTGACAAGTTTTCCATTCGTGGTTTTCTAATATCTTTTAGGAGACCACCAATTGAGTAACGCATTATCACATCACAACAAAAAGCTTCGAGTTCCCTTGCCATATGACGGGCTTCAATTTAACGGCTGCAAAAATCCTGCATGCAGTAACTTTATGGTTCCCCCAATTTGTGAAGGACACGGCAACAGGGTAAAAGACGGCTATGCTCTTACCGGAAGCGGCAGAGAACTTGCTATCCGGTGTAAAAGCTGCAATACCCACACCATCGTCAAGTCTAATAAGGCTATTATTGAAGAATATGAGCGCCAAGCTAACTATCTGAGAGATAATCAGACCTTCTGCAGTAATCGAGAATGCGACAACTATAGATATTCTGTGGAGCAACACCCGAAACGCTATCGTTCAAAGGGAAAAGGAAGTTCTGGCAATAAACGATTTACATGCAAGTTGTGTTGTAAATCAATTACTCAGAGAGCCAAACGTTGTTTTCAAGAAGGCTATGTTCCCTTAAATTGTTGCTATACTGTATATAACATCAGTGACTAGGTTTTTATTATGATACCAGCACAATTCAAAAAGCTATTAGTGGCGCTAGAGCATCTGACAGATAAGCAAGTTAAGGACGTGGAGAAGTTTTTAAAAGGTGATAACTTAATTCAGCCAATCATTGCTGAGCTTGAGCA
>JAKVCY010000130.1 GCA_022448425.1 Thalassotalea sp.
GCGTGGATAAAACGGTTTCACGGAGTAGCCACAAAATACTTGGAACACTACCTAGGTTGGTTCAGGTTTATGGATACTCCAGAAAACCTTAACGAAAACAGGCTCTTTTCGATTCAACAACAGTTAATCCGAACATAGCCAAACGAATTCAGTAGTGATTTGTAGATTTCTTGGTCTGGTTTTATTTAATTGGCTGAGCCATTAAGCAATGCAATATTTCAAGACTGGTTAGTAGATATATTATTTAGTTTGGCCTTGACGAGCCAGGAAGTTGTTGTGCGCTCGGGCATAAGGTTTAGATACTTATCACCCAGCGGCAATGCAATGGCGGTGTAAAAAAGATCACTACTTAAAAGATAATATGCTAATTTATAAATGAAAAAGCCCACGCTATAAGCGTAGGCTCGTTCGAGTCTTATGTCTTTGGTGGGCTGCTTAAGCAGGGATATCCAAAGCTCTCGTTTGAGATCGTAAGTAATCGAACACCAATTGTCAAATGGTTAATTAAAGGGAATGATTTGTGCCGTACCAATCTATTGAAAATACGTTGTCTCTGAGCCGATTAACAACGTTTAGAAATGCGGTAGTAAAAAAAATAGGAAATGACTGCACTGCGACAACTCTTAAGCTCTACGAATGGAACGCACAGCTTTCTTCCGTGATGTTCTTCCCGCTTCACATATATGAAGTCGTTTTAAGGAATGCGGTTTCTGAGGCTATATCAATGCGCTACGGCGATGACTGGCCAACAAACGTCGTATTCCAAAATTCATTGCCCTACAAAGACAAGCAAGACTTAGTACGACTAACTCAAGATTATCAAGGTGTAGGTAAACTTTTGCCAGAGCTAAAACTGAGTTGGTATGAAAACATGCTGGCAAAAAGACATGAGGGGCGTATTTGGAAGCCTTTTATCAAACAAGTCTTTCCCAACTCAACGGAAAATACAGTATCTACCATTCGAAACACACTGAAAAACGGTTGCGACATAATCAGGAAGCAACGCAATAGAATTGCTCACCATGAGCCTATTTTTAATCAGCCTACATTAACCCAGCTACTGCCGTTAATTGAAGAAGCCGTGTCATGGCGATGCAAGAAAACCGTCGCTTGGCTTAGAGCTCAAGAAAAAGCGACAGAACTACTAAACAACCCTATTTTTTAATATAAATACTCGTGATAGCAACGGATTGCTACTAACTTATTGCTTGGCAACCATATGCAACGGTTGACGCAACCAAAAGTGCTATTTCAGACAACCAAGCACAGTTTGCATAGATTAAGTAAATACTCTAAAAAGAAAAAAGGCGCGCAACAATCTTTCTGCGTGCCTTTAACATTTCTTGTTTTGGACGCTGTCGCGTTCAAACACTTAGGGAGCATTACAATCCACGCTGTCTCACTATTTCGTACAGGCATACACCTGTAGCTACCGACACATTTAAACTTGTCACACTGCCAGCCATAGGGAGCTTCACCAACTCATCGCATGTTTCTTTGGTGAGCCTACGCATGCCCTTACCTTCAGCCCCCATTACTAATGCAGTTGGGCCTTTCAGGTCTACATCATAAAGGGTCTTATCGGTTTCACCGGCTGTGCCAACAATCCAAAGGCCTTTATCTTGAAGGTGCTTCAAGGTTCT
>JAKVCY010000131.1 GCA_022448425.1 Thalassotalea sp.
ACAGCAGAAGCTTTTATCATTTTAGTTATCTATGCCTATTTTTAATTATTTGGCAGTTTTTCGAAGAATTCACAAAAAGCGCGTTCATTTGGCCGTCATCATTCTGATGCCGAT
Source organism: Thalassotalea sp. (assembly GCA_022448425.1). GTDB lineage: Bacteria > Pseudomonadota > Gammaproteobacteria > Enterobacterales > Alteromonadaceae > Thalassotalea_F. Next base: position 115 of record JAKVCY010000131.1, read on the forward strand.
TTCGAGGGGATGGGCGCAAAACCCCAATTCGCGGAAATATAATACAGCATACGGCAGCAGTTTCTCCTGGCTCTAGTGGCGGGGCCTTATTCTCTAAAAGTGGTGAGTTGATTGGAATAATAACGTCCAGGCATAGGGATGAAACTAGCATGGGGTTTGGTCTTTCTATAGAAGCTATCTCCCATGAGTTAAACAACGAAAGTAGTAGTTTTTTCAGTTTGTTCGAAGAGGCCCCTTTGTTGCGAGGCAAAGCAATAATAGGGATGTCACATGCAGATGATGGCTTAACGGTACAAATTGACCTGTTTGATCCTGTCTCGGTGGTAAAAGAAGAGAATTATCTCAGGTACAAGGGCGGCGCCAGAGTAATTAGCTATAAAAACGGTTCGATCAGCAGATTTGTAGAATTTGAATTTGAGTCATTGTTTGATTGCAAGAACAAAACCGACAGAAGTTTATACTCACGACTGTATGGGCCTGACAAAAGCGAAGTTATATTTGAAGCGGGTGAAAGTGACCAGTGGCAGCCAGTCAAGGACAAATTCAAGGCCACACTAAACGCTTACTGTGAAGCAACAGTGGTCAATAATCAGCTATACTATAGCCTTAGAGAGTTGCACTCATATATAACGACTGTTATGCCAATAGAGTTATTAAGGAAAAAAGAGACGGTTAACGCCCAAGGTGGTGCCAACCGTCTACTGCAGTATATTTTAAAACACTCCAACTGAGTGTCGAACGCGTTTCTTATTTTTTTTAAATATTATCGCCATCAGCATTTGATTTGTGGCACATCACTCCAGCGTGTAGTTGCGCGCTTTGTTAAAAACTGCCTTTTCATCTCATGTTTTTTATCAAACCCTTTTGAAGCCACCTGAAGGGTACTTTTGCCATATCTATCATTGACGGCGTCAAGTACGTTCATCAGCTTTGGGTTATCGTTATTCAAACTAAAGAGGTCAGCTTGATAGTTTGCAGCCGGTATGATTTCTACAATACCTACTCCACACCGGTAAAAGCATACGCCTGGCTTAAATATTTTGTCGATAATGGCAGGGAGTGCGTTCGTAACAATCCGTGTGTCCATTGTCGGGACCGCAAACGGGTGGTAAATCGACTTGCGGTAATAAGCGGTATCGTCGTGTGGCGAGTTAGAGGCAAATACCGTCATCGCTTTAGTTAAACTTTTTTGCCTGCGTAGTTTACGCATAGCGCTCTCACAATGTCCCACTAAGGCTTTATGTAAGTCTCTCTTATCAGTTACCCGGGCGCCGAAAGTCCGTGTGCTATATATTTGTTGCTTGTCGGGCCTGACGTCATCCCACTTGATTCGAATTTCGCCGTTAAGCTCCCTCACGGTGTTTTCCACAAGGATAGAAAACTGTTTCCTCATACGTGCCGGTGATTGAACTGATAGCTGGTGGGCAGTATGAATACCAAGTAGGTTTAATTTTCGCCCTAGCCTGTTTCCTATTCCCCAGACGTCCGTAACGTCCATTTGTTTGAGTATGCTGATACGCTCTTGCTCGCTGTCTATGACAGCGACACCATTGTAGCCAGGTATGCGTTTTGCGGCATGACTCGCTGCTTTAGCAAGTGTGGGAGTTATCCCCCCGCCTGCCCCAACTGGTAAGCGAACCTCTTTCCATACTGTACGCCTGATATCTCTTCCTAAATCCAGCCAGCTATCATGGGAAAGATGCGTATCAAATTGGGCGAATAGTTCATCAATTGAATAGACATAAATATCATCAGCGAATTGGCTGATAGTATCCATCATCTTGGTGCTAAGCGAATGATAAAGTTCGTACAGTTGGCTAAGAATTCCCGCTAAAAATAGACGAGTAAGTGAGCAACCATTCTGCCGCATGGGTTGCTGGCGTCTAACACCAGAAAAATCACCCAGCCCAACCCGCTGTCTATTTTTTAAGGTGGGCATTCATCTACATGTCTAATTTTTTACCAATTTGATCGCTAAGATGTACTAATTTGATTACCGAGGGAGACTGACGGACTAATTACTTAGGGGCTTAATCGTACAATCTCCACTCGACACCACACAACTCACTTCTGGACATTTCTGAGTTGCATTTTAGCTAATTTAGAAAAACATGAATTAGATAAAGTATGGAAATTTCAAATCAATATGAGGCGGACATGAAGAAATTGAAAAAAGTAGCTTAACTGGGTTGGTCAATTTTGGTTGACCACGTCATGTTCCGGTGAGTACGCAAGTCATTGGCGCTAACGAATATGAAGGTCACTTTGCTTTTGACTTACTCTATAACAACTCTTCAGATATACAGCCTAATACCTTATCGACCGATACGCATGGTACCAATAATGTTAACTTCGCTATATTAGATTTCTTTGGTTACACATTCGCCCCTCGATACGCGAAAATGAAAAAGGTGTTTTTTGAGCTATTTGAAGTGACTGAAGAGAACGGAGGCCGTATTCAATTAAAGAAAGATATTAATCATAAGCTAATTGCTGAAGAATGGGACAATATTCAGCATATTGTTTGTTCATTGAGTCGTAAAACCACCACTCAAAGCACAATCATTAGAAAGTTGAGTAACGGCAAGAGCCGAAGATTGTCAGCATTGCATGAGTACGACCGTTTAATTAAATCTATTTATGTTTTGGAGTATGTTGATAATTCAACGTTGCGTCATTACGTCCAGCAAGCCTTGAACAGAGGTGAAGCATACCATCAGTTAAAACGTGCTATTACTTCAGTTAATGGCAATAAATTTCGTGGGGGGAATGATTACCAAGTATCACAATGGGGTTCTAGGGATTTTCCCCTCTAAAAAGACTTAATCCTCTGTAGACCACACCAATAAATGGCTGCGGAGGTGGGTTACTACTTATAAGTGTGGCAAATTAGGTAAATATCGTACATTTAATACGGAACAGCCCTGA
>JAKVCY010000132.1 GCA_022448425.1 Thalassotalea sp.
GTTATTTGGTTTTTTTACATTGCAAAGTCGTTGAAATTGAGTAGACTTGTCGGCTCTTTCGGTCGGTGTGTAGCGCAGCCTGGTAGCGCACTGTCATGGGGTGTCAGGGGTCGGAGGTTCAAATCCTCTCACACCGACCAACTTCTCTCGGCTATTAAACCTCTTGTGCTTCAGGTCATAGAGAGGGCAGGAGATAGCCCTTGGTTGTTCCCTGAGATCGGTGAGGCTGTTATTGGTGCTGAAGGTGCCGCTAACAGTATCTCGTCGAAGTTCGGTAAGATAACTAAAGGATTCGCCAAGGTTGAGGGCTACAAGACAGGCTTACACTCGTTTAGAGGTCACTTCGCGACAGCGCTAGAGCAAGTCGGTTGTCCTGAAGACATCGCTACGAAACTAGCAGTGCACAAGCAGTTGTCCTTGACGTATAACTTGTACAGTAAGTATAAGAACAAGGACGAACTGTGGCAGTATGTCGAGAGGATTCATGAAGCTGACTGCTTGAAGCTAGTTTCTAACTGTAGTTAATGAAATGAAGCATAGTTAAAGTTTAGCTACGCTTAGGCTCCTGAAGCTTTCCTGTTAACCTACTCTCGCTAGTTGTGCCCGCGGAGGCGTATTGTGCAATTAAGTTTTCAACCCGCTTTTTTTCATTCGTACTACATTGAGGACCAAATGTAACGTGAATTGACTCCAAGGAATCATCTAATTCAACATCGAAGTAATCTAACGTGGTATCAGAACCTCGGATAAAATTAGTTAAACCGGACCTAAAAAATTCTTCAGAGTTACCAGTATTTTGCCATTTTTGAAAAGCCTCGGCATCTATTGGAACGATAACGAATACGTATCGGTATTCTTCTTGGTATTTCCATGCAATATCTCTTATTCGTGCTAATTCCTTTCCCAGACTGAAGTGATGGTCGTCATTTTCATCAATCCTATGAACTCCAACTAGTCGTGTAGGGTCAGGGTCATATTCAACGTTATTTCCATAAATTTCCTCAATCAAGGGGGGTATTACAAACATCCATTTCTTGTTGTACATTCTCTCAAATGGAACAGGGCTGGATGTTCCATCGCCAACGGATAGCATCATCTCTTGCTTCGAGTTCAGTTGATATTTTTTAAATGGAAACTTTGGGAGGCTTATCATCACCCCATTTAATCCAGAGTAATCCCACATTGAACGTGACTCATGCTCGTTCGCAGTCCAACTACTAACGAAGATAAATTTAGCCCAATGTCTATGCGCTATGAGTTCACTCTCTTGTTTATCATCGACGTAATCTAAACGATTAAGTCTTATCGTACGGTTCATCAAGATGAGTTCTAAAGTATCAATTGTAGTGTAGTGATGGACCTTCATTATTTTTGCTTCCCTGAAAAAACTTACCGCGTCATACTACTTGTTTTGATTTATGATTGAAAAGTTTTCACTACAAAAATCTGAGAGGCCAAATCGACAATGATGAAGCCTCAACTCCCCCCCATAGGGTGCCTCTACGCGCCACGGAAACATCGCTAAGACAATCTTCAAGCCAGTCGCAACGTTCATCTTGACAATATACGAAGACATCGCACAGGCTCTGCTGGTGATTTCGGTCGGGAATTATGCAGAGCCAAACCGACAATATTCGGTACGGTAAGTAACTGAACTTTTGCATGTTCAACTCAGAATTTACCGACTGCAATTTTGCGGTCGCTAAATCTTATTCGGCAAATCTGTGGATTTAACGGAATGCAAATTTGCATTGCGCTAATCGTCCACCAAAGTAAAATATAAACGACGTGCAGGCATTTCAAAGCGCGGTGCAAGCAACCTTTACCGACATACTACTGCGACCGTTATGCTGGATAGTGGCGCTGATTTGTTAACCGTCCAGAAGATGCTTGGGGATGAGGACGTGAGTACCACACAAGTGTATACCCATATCGCTGTTGGCAAACTGAGGAATGACTACGTTCGCACTCATCCCGCTGCAAGTCTTCCTAGTATTTATTCCCCCGAACCCTGATGCAGCTGAAATATCGAATCTCCTCATTGACACAAGTCTTCGATTTTTACGGCGCTTTGTTTTCAAATCTTGCGGAGGGGGGGCTTTAATGTTTAATGCTGCGCAAATCAATATTTGAATGAGTAGCTGAAAATAGCAATATGCTTTTACATGCCGGGTTTATAAATTTAAGTAAAAGCGTACTTTGAGTGCCTATTTAAGAGTAAATTTAAACTATTGGTTTGTGCGGGTTTGATTTTTACACTAAACTAGAACCATGAGTACCGAAAATAGAAGTAAAATAAACCATCTAATGTCTTCGACACCTCAAGGTGTCGTATTAGCGTCTGCGTGGCTGACTGAGCAAGGTTACAGCCTAGATCTGCAAAAACGCTACCGCAAGAGTAACTGGCTTAGACAGCTTGAGCGAGGTGCCCTGATAAGAGATGGGGACAAAGTTGATGTATTAGGCGGACTTTATGCACTGCAAACGCAACTTGAATTGAGCATACACATCGGTGCCAAAACCGCCTTATCACTGTTGGGTAAGTTACACTACCTTGAATTAGCTATGCAGCGCTGCCAGCTATTCGGTTCACAAACCGAGAGGTTACCTTCGTGGTTTAAAAAGTATGATTGGGGAATAGACTTAGATTATCACGCGTCATCATTTTTACCTGCTGAACTTGGAATGACAAAGTATGATGTCAAAGACTTCTCAATCAAGGTATCCAGCCCCGCACGTGCAGTAATGGAGTGTTTGTATCTCACCCCTGATAAGCAACCGCTTATAGAGGTTTATGAGTTAATGGAAGGATTGAATAATCTGAGACCAAAGTCAGTTCAAGAACTATTGGAGGCGTGTACTTCTATCAAAGTAAAGCGATTGTTTTTATATATGGCCGAAAAAGCCGGTCACAGTTGGTTGAACTACCTAAAACTGGATGCTATCGATTTAGGCAAAGGTAAGCGCCAGATAGTGGCTGAGGGTGTGTATATCCCTAAGTACCAAATAACCGTGCCCAAAGAGCTTGAATCACATACATGAAATCACTTTATCTAGAACAAGTCAGTTTGCTGCTAAACGTCATTCCCGAAGTAGCGAAAGAAATCTGCTTTGCGCTGCATGGCGGCACCGCTATCAATCTATTTGTACTGGACATGCCACGGTTGTCTGTAGATATTGATTTGACATACATACCGATTCAAGACCGAAGCGAGAGCCTTCGTGAAATCAATCATGCGCTGACAAGAATAATGGGTAGTATCAAGTCACTAAGGCCGACTATAAAAGTTACGCACAAAGCTGATGTCTGCAAGTTGATGGTAGAAGAAGGCGATGTACTGGTTAAGATTGAAGTGAATATGGTTGGCAGAGGTGTGCTTGATGATAGTGCTGAGGTTATGCCGCTGTGTGACACCGCGCAGGATGAATTTGATGTGTTCTGTGATATTCAGGTGGTGCCACTATCACAACTGTATGGCGGTAAAATCTGCGCAGCCCTTGACCGCCAACACCCAAGAGATTTGTTTGACGTTAACTTGTTGCTCAAACACCAAGGCTATTCACGCGAGATAGCGAAAGGCGTTATATACGCCCTTATTTGTAGCAATCGGCCTACCCATGAGATGTTAAACCCCAATCACATTGACCAACGAATTGCCTTTGAAAGTCAATTCAAAGGTATGTCTGAACATGCTTTCACCTATGAAGATTTTGAAGCCACCAGAAGTGAGCTTATCCACGTTGTGAACAGCGGATTAGACGAGAAAGATCGCGCATTTTTACTCAGTGTAAATCAGCTAAAGCCTGACTGGTCAATATGACGTGGTCAACCAAATTCACACAACCCAGTTAAGCCGCTTTTCCTAAGTTAGCCATGTCAGCTTCATATTGGTTTGGACTTTTGTAATCCAGATATGAGTGCATTCTTTGGCTGTTATAAAACATAGTAATATATTG
>JAKVCY010000133.1 GCA_022448425.1 Thalassotalea sp.
TTTGCTTGTGAAAATGTTTCTGCTGCCCATTGCGCTGAACCTGTTGAAAACACTGGAACTGACCTTATCGCTAAATCAAAATAGATCTGAGCGAGGTATGCAAAATAAGTTCAAAAAAAATCCCCCGATTTTCATCGAGGGATTTGTGTATGAAAGACAGGCATTAGCGGGCTTTTTTATGTCAGGCCATTAAAGAAAGCGAGTCGCCCTCACTTTCTTTATCGACATTGTGCTAGTTAATCGTCTTGTGGCATTGGCCAGCCGCCTAAACTTTTCCACTTGTTCACGATAGTACAAAAAAGCTCGGCAGTCTTTTCGGTGTCGTAAAGCGCTGAATGTGCTTCTTTGTTGTCGAAATCTATCTGTGCTGCCTCACAAGCTTTGGCAAGAACGGTTTGACCGTATGCAAGGCCTGATAAGGTTGTCGTGTCAAAGCTAACAAACGGGTGAAACGGACTGCGCTTGATATTGCAACGTTCAACAGCTGCATTAAGGAAACCTAAATCGAATGCCGCATTGTGAGCGACCATTACGGCGCGTTGGCAGCCAGCAGCTTTCATTTTTTTACGAATAAGCTTAAACATTTCTTTCAGTGCAAAATCTTCTTTTACGTTGCTACGCAGTGGGTGGGTTGGATCGATGCCAGTAAACGCCAAAGCTGAAGGCTCTAAGTTTGCGCCTTCAAATGGTTCAATGTTGAAACAAATACTTTCATCAATTTGAAACTCACCCGTAGCCTCATCCAAGATCAGCATACTTGCTGCAATTTCTAGAAGTGCATCGGTTTTTGCGTTGAAGCCAGCTGTTTCAACGTCGACAACGACAGGGAAGTAACCACGAAATCGTTGGGCGAATAAAGATTTTTCCGAAGGTTTTGATACGTCGTTAGACATTAGACTTAAATGATCACTGCAAATTGGTGTCGAATTATCGCAAAAAAATAGGGTGAACTCGACAGAGATTGTGAAAAATAACAAAAAGGGCTGTAAAAGTGTCACTTTCGTATTAAAGTAGTAGGTAGAGTTGCCGATAAAAAGACAGTCTGTTATTCACTTAAATTGCAGTAAAGCCTTAGTATGAAGAAATTACTTCCTATTATAATCAGTACCTTAGTTGGTGCCTCAATGGCGAGCCAATCGCATGCGGGCATTCGACAGTACAGTGCGACCCTAGAAGGCTCTCAGTGGCAAGTTTCCAATAATAGCCGCCTTCATTGCACCTTATCACACGAAATTCCTAATTACGGTGAAGCAAAGTTTACCAGTCGAGCCAGTCGTAACAGCAATATGATGTTTGAGCTCGATATGCTGCGCCTGCCAGATAATTACTCGCTCGCAGAAGTCCGCTCCGTAGCGCCTAAATTCAGACCAGGTTTAAACGACTACACATTAGCGGATATGAAACTGCACAAGCAGTTTTCGCCGAGTTTAGATAAGAAAATTGCGTGGACTATGCTGAATGAATTAGAGCAGGGCATGAGTCCAACGTTTTTCTATGATGGCTGGTACAGCGAGCACGATAAAATCTTGGTGGGATTGTCGACAGCTCGTTTCAGTAAAGCGTACCAAGAGTTCATCGGTTGTATTGGTAATTTACTAAATTATAACTTTGACGACATTGCCTACACCGTTTTAAATTACCAATCGAATAGTGACAAGTTCACTCGCTCATCTGAACGCCGTATGGCGATGATCAGCGAATACTTAAAGCTTGATAAAGATTTAGAGCTAGTGCTAATTGACGCATATTCAGATAGCTATGGTGGTCGTTGGAACAACTTAGAGCTTTCGAAAAAGCGTGCGAACAAGATCCGAGACTACTTCTTGAGCAATGGTATAGATGCAAGTCGCATAGAAGCGACAGGTTATGGTGAAAAACGTCATATCGCATCGAATGAAACTATCTTAGGTCGTGGACAAAACAGACGCGTTGTTATTCACATGGAAAAACCTATCGAGTATTAGGGTCTGATTATCTTTGTTTAATAATTCTGCTGAGAGATAGAATTACGTTAATCAAGGCGAAAATTGTGTCATTTAGTCATGCAAATTAACGATTTTTAACGTATAGAAAAGTGATTTTCGCCTCAGCCCTTCGGGTAATGGCTATTTTTAACGTTAGCGGCATTAGCATTCACGCATTTGGAATGACCAAACTTCGCTCATGCTGCTTTGCCACCATTAAAAATAGCCTATTGCAGAAAACATAAACAAAGGTCAATAGACCCTAGCAATAACCGAGAAATAGTTTAGGAATAATATGAAAGCCGCATACTTAATTGAGTCTGCGGCTTTTTTATTGACGAATAATTCTTTATCCTTTCTTTGTTCTTATGGGGTATTTACCAGTCGATAAATGCCTAACTAACCATTTATATTAAGAAAAATATTATGAAAAAACTCGCTTCGTTGTTTGCTACCTGCATGCTTTTCGTCACGACGTTAAGTTTTGCAGGTGCAAAAGATGATTATACATATGCCAATTACGACCAAGTTGTTACCACTCATACCTATTTAGATCTTGCTATCGATTTCGATAATAAGTCGCTTAAAGGCTTTGCCGAACTTGACTTAAAGTGGCTGGTTGAAGGCAACCAGTCAATTATTTTAGATACACGTGATTTGATTGTTCACCGTGTTATGGCTAAAGCCAAGGGAGAGACTTGGTTGCCAGCAAGTTTTAAGCTTGCCAAACGTGATTCGGTGCTCGGTAGTAAGTTAACGATTAAGTCGCCGGTAAAAGCTGACAAACTTAGAGTTTATTATCAATCAACTGAAAAGGCATCAGGTCTGCAATGGTTGACCCCCGAGCAAACTGCGGGTAAGAAATTGCCGTTCATGTTTAGTCAAAATCAAGCTATTCATGCTCGTTCGTGGATTCCTTCTCAAGACACGCCAAGTGTTCGCATGACATACAGTGCTCGCATCACTACACCAAAAGATGTATTAGCAGTCATGAGTGCTGATAACGATCCTAGCACCGCGCGAGATGGCGATTACTTCTTTGATATGCCTCAACCTGTTCCCGCCTATTTGATAGCGATTGCAGCAGGTGATTTAGTCTTTAAGCCAATGAGCGATATTACAGGTATCTACGCCGAGCCTAGTTTAGTTGATGGCGCAGTTGCTGAGTTTGACGACACACAGGCGATGATCGATGTTACCGAAGAAATGTATGGTAAATACCGTTGGAGTCGTTACGACTTATTAATTCTTCCTCCGAGTTTTCCATTTGGCGGCATGGAAAACCCACGCTTGTCGTTTATCACGCCGACCGTTATTGCTGGTGACAAAAGCTTAGTTAACCTTATCGCTCATGAACTTGCGCATTCTTGGTCGGGTAACTTGGTGACTAATGAATCATGGCGAGACTTGTGGCTAAATGAAGGTTTTACCAGCTATGTGGAAAACCGCATCATGGAGCGTGTTTTTGGTGTTGACAGAGCAGTAATGGAACAATCATTAGCCGCTCAAGGGTTAAATTACGAAATTGCAGAGTTAGCCCCAGGTGATACTCAGCTTTATATCGATTTGAAAGGTAGGGACCCTGACGATGCTTTTTCTGGCGTACCTTACACGAAAGGTCAGCTGTTCCTTATGTATTTAGAAGAGAAGTTTGGCCGTGATATCTTCGATAAGTTCGTTCAGCAATACTTTGATGACCATGCGTTCCAGTCCCTTGGCACTGCAGAGTTTGTAAAATACATTGAAAAGAATCTATTGAAGAAGCACCCAAATGTTATTTCGATGGATGTTATTAACGAGTGGATTTATGAACAGGGGCTGCCAAGTTTTGTGCCACGCCCGCAATCAGATGCGTTCGTGATTATTGATCAACAAATCAGTGACTACATCGGTGATAAACTAGCTCTTGAGCAACTTGATACATCGGCTTGGACTGTACATCAGTGGTTGCACTTCATTAATAATCTTCCGTTAAACATTAGCGAAGCTAAAATGAAGCAGCTTGATAGCGCGTTTAACTTAACCAAAAGTACCAATGCAGAGAAAGCACATGCTTGGTATCTACTTGCGCTTAAAACTGGCTATCAACCAATTTACCCAGCGATGGAACAATACTTGATTGGTATCGGTCGACGTAAGCTGATTGTTCCGCTATATAAAACATTGGCTGAAACACCGGAAGGTAAAGCGTGGGCAAAGCGTGTTTATGACATTGCGCGACCTGGCTATCACCCATTAGCGCAAGGCACTGTTGATAGCATATTGAAATAAAGCCTACTGCAAAATCAACAAATGTTTTGAAATATTATGACGAATAAAAAAACCGCCTGTTGGCGGTTTTTTATTGATTAATCTTTTTGATAGCTAAGCTATCTTAATTTGAGTAACTAGAGTGCTGCGCTCTCTTGCAATACGTCTACTTGGCGATACTGATCTTGCTGAGAAATAACAACGCGGGTTGAAATGTCATCCAAGTAAAAAATTACGGTTAAACGGCCGCGTTTGCGTTCTTGTTCCACCGGTTGATCGAAATATTGAGTATAAAAAGCGATAACGTCTTCTTCTGTAGCGTCAGTGTAGTAGTTTATGACAGCAGGTAAATCATCGATAAATTCTGCGAATACTCTGGCATCATCCATTACAGGTATTTGTACATCACCTTCAGCTGGGATAGGGCGTTCAAAGTTATAAGCCGGTGTCGCAGGCTCCTTTTCGGTTGCATAATCGTATACAAACGCTTCGGTTTCAGCTTCGACTTCTTTTTCAGTATTGGTCACAACAGCTTCTTCTACATCAGCCATTTCATCAGTGATTTCTTCAGAAACTTGCTGGTATAAATCTTCTTCAGCAACAGACTCTTCAGTCATTTGCTCTTGTGAAATTTGCTCTTCGAATGATTCTTCTACCGCCTGCTCTGATGCTTGTTCTAAAGTTTGTTCCAATGCTTGCTCAGAAGCCGTTTCTGCTGTTTGCTCTAGCTCCTGAACGACAACTGTTTCTTCAACAACAGCTTGTTCGGTTGTTTGAGCAGCTGACTCAGTTGCTACACCTTCCATGTTCTCTTGGTTTTCTTGCTGCGCAGCTGCCAAAGCAGTGCTACTTGCAACTACCAACAAAGAGGCAATTGTCATTTTTGTTGTTATTTTCATCAAAAAGGTACTCCGTGACATTTCCTTCAATGTAAAAGTTCACTATGTTGCGGTCAACAGTTTTTCCAAAAACAGTTGAAACTGCTGAGCTTTAGCTAATTTTTATCTAATAATTATTGCTATTTTGGTGGTTCATTTGAGCCTTTCTTACAGTGCTTTCATTTTTGCTTTGTGATGATCAACCCAAAGGGCAGTTGCGCCACATATAGCAACAGGCATAACAATCATATTGATAAATGGAATCATGGCAAAAAGCGCTGTGGTAATACCAAAACTGTAACTCTGACCTTTGCGCTGGTTAAGCTCGTCACGCATAACATCGAAGTTAATCTTATGGTTATCAAAAGGATAATCTAAATATTGAACCGCCATCATCCAAGAAACAAAGAGAAACCAGATGAGTTGGCCAATAATGGGCACGAACCACATGATGATGAAAAAGCCGATAGCTCTGGGTAGGTAGTATCGAAACTTACACCATTCACGACTTAGTGTTCTCGGTATATCTTTTACAACGTCAGAAAACGAGCCGTTGTCATCGGTTCTGCCCGTTAACATGGCTTCAACTTTTTCAGATAACAAACCATTAAATGGAGCTGCAATCCAGTTTGCTGCTGCGCTAAAGATAAACGAAAAGCCTATAAGAATGGTGACGATTGCAAATGGCCAAATCGCGAACTCTAACCAAGAAAGCACTTCGGGTAACCATGCCATAATAGTGGCGATGTAAACTTCCAGTTGCGAAAATAGATAATAAAAGCAGACGCCAAAAATTATCAAATTAATCAATAACGGTACTAAAACAAAGCGTCGTAAACCTTTGGTATTGATTAAGTCAAATCCTTTTAAAAAATATCCTGCTCCTGTTTGAGCTTGCATAAACACGCCTAAAAAAACTGCATTTGCACCGATTATAGGGGTATTTAACGCAAAACCAAGCCCTTGCCTGTGACAAAGCTAGACATTATTGTTAAATTCGTTGTCATTATAATAATCATCCCTTATTTGCCCGAATGCGCTTAAAGCAGATAAAACTTGCCGGTTTTAAATCATTTGTTGATGTTACCAAGGTGCCTTTCAATGCACAGATGACCGCTATTGTTGGTCCAAATGGTTGTGGTAAGTCTAATATCATTGATGCCGTGCGTTGGGTACTTGGTGAAAGTTCGGCAAAGAATCTGCGCGGCGACGCCATGACAGATGTTATTTTCAATGGTGCCGCTTCAAGAAAGCCGGTCGGACAGGCAAGTGTAGAGCTTGTTTTTGAAAATCAGCCAGATAGCGCTCAAAAATTTAATTTGAATGCAAGCCTTTCTGAGCGCAACGAAATCTCGATTCGACGTACGGTTAATCGAGATGGTCAAAACCATTATTACCTCAATGGTGCTAAATGCCGCCGCCGCGATATTACCGACGTCTTCTTAGGCTCTGGTTTAGGGCCCAAAAGTTATGCGATTATCGAACAAGGTATGATTTCTCGCTTGATCGAGTCGAAACCCCAAGAACTCAGGGTGTTCGTTGAGGAGGCTGCCGGCGTTTCCAAATATAAGGAGCGACGCCGAGAAACGGAGAGCAAACTAAAATCTACACGAGAAAATATCGAACGGCTTGAGGATATCAGCCAAGAGATTAATCATCACCTCGTTGTGCTAAATGAACAAGCTGAGCAGGCACAACGTTTTCGTGAATTAAAAGTCACAGAACGAAACGCTCGTACCGATATTGCTTATTTGAAACAACAAAAAGCACAAACTCAACTTTCTCAACTCAAGGCGAAAGAGCAAACTTTTATTGAGCAGCGAAAGGCGGCGTCTACAAAACAGGTAGAGCTTGATAGGTCGCTAGAGTCAGAGCAAGAAACGCTTGAACTAGAGCTTGCAAACATCGATGTTTTACGAAGCACACACAATGATATTCGCCAACAATTGGTGCTTGTTAACCACCAGTTGTCCAGCGCTAAAGAGCAGCAAGCCCGCAGCGAGCAGCAAAAACTTGTAACATCAGAAAAGCTCGCGTTAGCTCAAGTCAAAGTGGAAGCACTGCGTAAAAGTGTTTCAGCATTAAAGGAAGCACAGAGCGAAAACCAGCCATTAGTAGCAAAATACCAGGCCCAAGAATCGGAAGCGCTCAGCCAGCTAAACCAGTTGCAGCAAGACGAGCGCGATGCCAGTAAACGGTTACAACAAGTTAACCAATCGCATATTGAACAGCAACAAGTCGAAATTGCGAGAAACCAGCGAGCGATGAAGATCGCTGAACACATTACCCGCTGTAATACTCAACAGGATGAAAAGAATCGTCAATTACAGGAATTGACCAGTGATGACGGCGCAAGCTTTGTTGAGTACTACCAGCAAAAAGAAGACTTGGCAGAACGAAAAATACAGCTGGAAGCTTCTATCGAGTTGCAAGAAAGAGCTAAGCAACAACATGCAGAGCTTTTGGCTGAACAGAAAGCGAACTTAGAACAAACCCAACAGCAACATTACCAGCAAATAGCTGAATTCAATAGTGTAAGAGAACTATTGGCTAAGCAAGAACCTTGGCAACCAGCCCTCATTGAGTGGCTGGGAAAACAGAATGTAAAGCACTTTGACTGCTACTATCAGCACATCCAAGTACCAGAGAAATGGCAAGCGGCCGCCAATAAAGTCTTGGCTAATTGGCTTCAGGCAATTGTTGTTGAAAATATGCCTCACGCAGCCATGGCGGATATTGAAAAAACAGCTGAGTTGCAAAGCACTGAGTTTCAAAGTGATAGTCTACCAACACATTGGATAATTGCTCAAAATGAGCTGCTTGATAAAAGCTCTGTCAAGGAAGGTACATTAGCGGCAGTTATTGACGCTGATCTCGGTATTCTGCCCATTTTAAATAACTTTTTCATAGCGGATTCAACTGAAGAGGCAGTAGAAAAACTACCGACCTTATTAGACCATCAAGCTATAGTTACGCCAGATGGGACTGTTTTCAACAAGCACAGCTCGACTAAAGGTAGTATGTCTGAAGCACATGATGTTATCTCGCTTAATCATAAGCGACATGAGTTAGAGCAGGCTCAGCATAAATCAATTGGGCAAATTCAATCGCTAACGAAACGTATTGACGATGGTCAAATAGTCTTTAATTCAATTGAGCAGGAACTGGCTAATACCCGTTTAGACGCCAGAACCATAGCTGCTGAGTTAGAAGCGTTAGTGAAAGTGATAACAGAAGCGATAGAGGCGCAAAACACTCGTAAACAACAACGTCAGAAATTAGTTGATGAATTAGCAGATATCTCTGGGCAATTGGCAACCTACCAAGAACAGCAGGCGAAGTTAGAGGAAGAAAGCACAAGCAATACCTCTAAATTAGCTGACATAGAAACAAGTGCCACTCAAGCAGAACAAGCAAAGCAGCACGTTAACGAGCAACTCGCGGTAGTTGAAAATATCAAACAACTTGCTCGACAGACTCAAGACAAAGTGAGTCAGCAAACACTTGAGTTGTCTCAACTGACATTGCAAATAGAGCATACTAAAGAGCAGGTAGCTTTGCACCAAGACCAGCTTTCTCAATGGCAGGACTCAAATGCAACTGGTCAAGATGTTGATAAGCTAAAATCCAATCAACATGAGTTGTCAGTTCAAGAGGGCATTGCTGAAAAGTCTCTGAATGATGCTAAAGCGCGTTATCAAACGTTGAAAACCAAGATGGCTGAACGAACGGCGGCACTCAGCAAACTGCAACAAGAACTCAACAATTTGCAAGACCAGCAACATCACAACGCGTTAAAGATAGAGCAGGCAAGCTTTGAGTTAAAAGCTGCCAATGAAACACTTAACGAGTTAGAAGGTGCTGGTAATAATCGCTTAGCCTTGTCTTCGCCGAATAAGTCACTCTCAGCTTTACAGCAAGAGTTGAAAATGGCGGTTCAAGCAATTCAGCGCTTGGGAGCGGTTAATTTAGCAGCAATTGATGAGTGCCAGTTGCAACAACAGCGAAAAAATCAGATCGATTTACAAATTGAGGATTTAACTCAGGCGTTAGCCACGTTAGAATCTGCAATAGCGAAAATAGACAAAGAAAGTCGAACTAAATTCAAAGCTACCTTTGAACAAATTAATCAAGACTTTAAGCAGCTATTCCCGAAAGTATTTGGTGGCGGTGAAGCCTATTTGGCGTTAACCTCGGATGACTTATTAGAAACGGGGGTGACCATCATGGCACGGCCACCGGGTAAGAAAAATAGCACAATACATCTATTGTCGGGTGGTGAGAAAGCGTTAACCGCGCTTTCATTGGTATTTGCCATATTTAGGCTCACACCGGCGCCGTTTTGTATGCTGGATGAGGTAGATGCTCCGCTTGATGATGCAAACGTTGAACGATTTTGTAATTTAGTTCAAGAAATGTCTAAAACCGTACAATTTATTTATATCAGTCATAATAAAATAGCAATGGAGATGGCATCACATCTTATCGGCGTGACCATGGGGGAACCGGGGGTGTCACGTATGGTATCGGTAGATATCGATGAAGCAATTGCCATGGCAGAAGTATCATAAAAAGGCTCGATGATGGAAGACAACTTCAGAAACGCATTAATAATTATCAGTGCCCTTGTCATAGCAGGCATCTTTATCCACGGGATATGGACTATTCGCAAGAATAAGAATCCTTACAAGTTAAAAACAGATAAAACGCAAGTAGAGCCGCTGTCGAGAGACTTCGATCGCTCCGGTTTTGATCAAGATGGTGTGAGTGAGGTACGTATTGTTGCGCAAACAGCATTGACTGGCGAAATAGACAATCCACCTGCGGAAGAGGAAATTCCTGACCAGCCAGCTCCTGCTCCTGAACATCATGAAGAGCCATTGCCTGTTGATGTTGCTGAACCTGAGGCTCCTATGCCTGAACTTGATACTGAGCCGCTTAACGTTGAACCAGAAGAGCCAGTAGTTGTCGCTGAAGCGCCGCTAGACAATACGATGGCACCTTTGGCTGAATCAGTAGCTGACTCAAAAGTAGAGCCAGTAATCGAGCCAAGGTTATCAGCCGAAAGCGAACAAAATGTTTACCAAGAACCAGTTTCACAGGCTAAACCTTCTAGTAGCATCAATGCAGCAAAAAGTAAGGCTAGGGCTAAATCTGAAACGCTTAGGAAAAACCAATTCGAATTGAATTTTGACGATGAGATCGTCGACGATCGCCAAGAGCCAACTCTCGATGTTGATTCGGACCAAGAGGATAGCAAAGAAGCTACATTAGAAACTGAAGTCATCGTCGTATCAGTGGTAATGCCAGAGGGTTACTTAATTTCTGGAGCGTCTTTATTACCAAGCTTGCTAACGTTGGGTATGAAGTTTGGTGATATGAACATTTTCCACCGCCACGAAGACAATGCTGGCAATGGGAAAGTCACTTTTAGCTTGGCTAATATGATGAACCCAGGAACGTTTGATTTAGATAGTATGGAAAACTTCACTACGCAAGGCGTTAGTCTATTTATGACCTTGCCAAATGCGGGCGACCCATTCAAAGTATTTGAACAGATGTTGGCTGGTGCCAAGCAACTTAGCCAAGAATTTGGTGGCCAAATACTCGATGACAAACGCAGTGTAATGACCAAGCAAACCGAGCAGCACTACGTAAGTAAGATTAGAGAGTTTGAACGTAAAAAGCGTATCGCTAGCGCCTAACGATTTTAACGAATAAACAAAGCCTCCTTCTTGGGGGCTTTTTTACCTAACAAAAAAGTAATATATCAATGTCTAATGCGAAGCAACAAGTTGCAGAGATAAGCAAGCAACTACAACAATACAACCACGAATACTACGTGCTGGATCAGCCGACTGTACCTGATGCTGAATATGATCGTTTAATGCGTGAACTTATTACGCTTGAACAAGCTCACCCTGAGTTGAAAACGATGGATTCACCGTCTCAAAAGGTTGGTGGCGAGGCGCTAAAAGCGTTTACGCAAGTGACTCATCAGTTGCCGATGTTGTCATTGGACAACGTTTTTTCTCAAGAAGAATGGCAAGCATTTATTAAACGTATCAGAGATAGATTGAAACGCGCTGGTGATTTGGCATTTTGCGCTGAACCGAAACTTGATGGGTTAGCGGTAAGCCTTCGCTACGAAAACGGTGTGTTAGTACAAGCTGCGACTCGTGGCGATGGCACAACTGGCGAGAACATCACTGAGAATATTCGTACCATCAAATCGATTCCTCTTAAGTTAATGGGGGAAGGGTATCCAGAAATTCTCGAAGTACGCGGCGAAGTTTTCATGCCGAAAGCAAGCTTTGATGCCTTAAATGAAAAGGCTATTGCCAAAGGTGAGAAGACTTTTGCTAATCCCCGAAATGCAGCCGCTGGAAGCTTGCGCCAATTAGATTCAAAAATTACTGCTAAGCGAAACTTAGCATTTTATGCCTACGGGATTGGCTATGTGTCAGCCGACGGCGATGATTGGCTGGCAGATTCACATTATCAGCGACTAACACAGCTTAAAGCTGTAGGTATGCCGATGTGTCCTGAAGTCAGGTTGCTAGCCAGTGCGAATGACTGTGAAGCCTTTTATAAAGATATCTTGGCTAAACGTGACGACTTGAGTTACGAGATCGACGGCACAGTGCTGAAAGTTGATAATATTGAGTTGCAACAAGCACTGGGGTTTGTTGCTCGAGCACCGCGTTGGGCAACCGCATACAAATTCCCTGCTCAAGAAGAACTGACCGTTTTAGCAGATGTTGAATTCCAAGTAGGGCGCACCGGGGCGATTACTCCTGTAGCTCGACTGATGCCAGTGTTTGTTGGTGGTGTAACGGTAAGCAACGCTACATTGCATAACCAAGATGAAATTGAACGCCTAGGCATTATGGTTGGAGATACAGTCATTATTCGCCGTGCAGGTGATGTGATTCCTCAGGTTGTCAGTGTTGTCATTGAAAGACGCCCAGAAACAGCCAAGGTGATTGAATTTCCAACGCAGTGCCCTGTGTGTGAATCTGCAGTCGCGCGTGTCGAAGGTGAAGCCGTGCTTCGTTGTACGGGTGGTTTAATTTGTGGGGCACAGCGCAAAGAAGCAATCAAACATTTTGCGTCACGCAAGGCGTTTGATATAGACGGGCTCGGCGACAAGTTAGTGGAGCTGTTGGTCGATGAAAACCTGATTAGCACACCCGCAGACTTGTTCGCGTTAACTGAATTGCAAATTAGTAGTTTGGAGCGAATGGGGAAAAAGTCGGCAGAAAAACTTGTTGCTTCTCTTGAAACGTCTAAACAAACGATGTTGGCTCGCTTTATTTATGCCTTAGGTATTCGAGAAGTAGGTGAAGCCACAGCAGCTAACTTAGCTAATCACTACCTAACATTAGACGCATTGAAAGCGGCTGATAGTGATTCATTGCAGTCGGTTTCTGATGTTGGGGCGGTAGTCGCGGGCAATATCGTGCAGTTTTTTGCGCAAGAAGAAAATGTGAGTGTGATTGATAACTTGCTTGCAGCTGGCGTCAATTGGCCTGCTATAGAAGTGAAATCGGAGAGTGAACAACCACTTATCGGTTTAACATATGTATTAACGGGCACGTTATCGCAAATGGGACGAAATGATGCGAAAGCTAAACTGCAGGCTTTAGGAGCTAAAGTTTCTGGTAGTGTTTCAGCGAAAACCTCTTATTTAGTTGCTGGTGAGAAAGCTGGTTCTAAATTAACTAAAGCACAAGATTTAGGTGTCGATGTATTAACAGAAGATCAACTTGTCGCGCTATTTGAGCAACATGGTGTGAACTAATGGAAGCAATACTTATTGATATGGCGCACTGGTTTAGACCATATCAAAGTCAATGTGCCATGGCGATTATTGCGACACTACTTGTGTTGTTTGGTGGCGAAATTTCGCAGGCTATTCGCCAATTAATCAAGAATCAACATATCATCGTTCGAACGCTTGTGTTTGTGTTGGTATGTGCCTTTGGTTATGGCGCCTTGACGATTTGGCTGGGGCAAATGCTTGCTGTGGGTTTAACGAAAATCCATGATCTTTACTTAATTCCAAGTGTCGCAGCTATTTTTGTTGGTTTAGGGTTATATGCGCAGAAGCAGAGGCATATTTAATCCCAGACTAAAGAAGAGCCTTAGATAGCAAAAAAAGTTAATGGAAAGATAGATAATTGATGAAATTAAAGAATACATTTATTGCCGCCACTATGGTTGGGGTTGCAATGCTGGCGCCAATGGCTCATGCAAATGAGCTAAACACAGATACGATAAAAGTCACAACAGGACATGCTTCGTCTATGGCAAGTACAACGCTTAACGTAACATTTGAGCAGTTAGAAGACTCAACGGGCTTAGTTTATATGGGAGGGCTTGTAAGCAAAGAAGCATTGTTGCCTTACTTAGCGCAGATGAAGGCTTTGGAGCCATGGCAATTTGAGGCGCTTAGGAATGGACAGAAAACTCGCGACCATAACAAGTTTCACATTACACTTATTAACCCTTATGAGTACAAAGAACTAAGTACGGAACAGCAGGCTCAATTGAAATTAAAAAGTGAGCAGAGCATTGAGTTCTCTCTCATTGGGTTAGGTCGGGTTATCAAGAAAGTGAAGGCTGATGGCTCAGAAAAAAACGGTGTCACCTATTTTGTGGTCGCCGAGTCTGAAGGCGCTCAAGCCTTGAGAACGTCTTTTGGTTTTAAAGAAAAAGACTTCCACGCGACGTTGGGTTTTTCTCCTAGCGATATTTTTGGTGTGAGAAAAGACAGAAGTGCGTTAATTCATCAAGGCAAATAAACATTGGCTAATTAATTATTGCTTAGTTAAACATTGCTCAGACAAACCTAATTCAAGAAAACGTTATAGTTAAAATCAATAAAGTTAAAGTCAATAGAGTTAAAAGGAAGTAGTTATGAAATGGTTAATTCCAGCAGTCATTAGCTGCATCGCGATATCAGCATGTACGACCTCGTCGACAGGGCGTCAGCAACTTACTTTGTTTTCCGAGAGTGAACTTGGAAAAATGGGGATTTCATCTTTTGAAGACCTTAAATCAAAAGAAAAAATCAGCACAAACCCCAAAACGAATCAATATGTGCAATGTGTAGCTGCTGATATTATCAAACAGGTTAGTCCAAACGAGAAGCCAGCTGATTGGGAAGTAGTGGTGTTTGATTCTCAACAAGTCAATGCGTTTGCGCTGCCGGGTAAAAAAATCGGTGTTTATACTGGCATATTAGCTGTCGCAGAAACGCCGGCGCAACTTGCTGCAATTATCGGCCATGAAGTAGGACACGTGCTGGAACGCCACTCTAATGAGCGTATGTCACAAAGTCAGTTTGCTCAAATTGGTATGCAAATCGTAGAGGCTGGATTGTCGGCCAATAATGTTGAGAGTAAACAATTACTGATGTCAGGTTTAGGCTTAGGTGTTCAATATGGTGTATTGATGCCTTTTAGTCGCACGCATGAGAGCGAGGCTGATATCGTGGGCCAGCGATTAATGGCGAAAGCAGGTTACGAGCCAAAAGCCGCAATAGCGTTGTGGCAAAATATGGCGAAGGTGAGTAAGTCGGCTCCACCTGAATTCCTTTCTACGCACCCGTCAAATAAAACGCGCATTACTAATTTGTACAACAATTTAGCGAACGTTAACCCGCTTTATCAATCTTCTTCTAAAGGGCGTTGCAATAAAGCTTAAGTTATAGATTCTAACCGCTAGCTGGTTGATATTAGATAATAAAAAAGCTCGCTTAAAGCGAGCTTTTTTTATGGATTGATTTTATTCGAGAGTTACCTAATAAAAGCCTCGAGGTGACTAATCTTTTAGGTGAAGAAAGTCTATCTCTTCGATATTCTGGCCGGCATTGCTGTCTTGGAATACGGTTGCATCAAACTCGTTTTCTGACTTAGCGACAACCATGGTCACCATAGTATCACCTGTTACGTTAACAGCGGTTCTTGTCATATCCAGTAAACGGTCAACACCGATAATTAGCGCAATACCTTCAACTGGTAATCCAACTTGCTCTAACACCATTGCAAGCATAATCAAACCTACGCCTGGTACACCAGCTGTACCGATTGACGCAAGCGTTGCTGTCATAATCACCATAAGGTAATCAGTCAGTGTCAGGTCCTGGTTAAACACCTGAGCAATAAATACGGTTGCAACGCCCTGCATAATCGCAGTGCCGTCCATGTTGATAGTCGCACCAAGCGGAACAGTAAATGATGCAATCGAGTTATTCGCGCCCATTTTCTTGGTCGCTGTTTCCATAGTGACAGGAATTGTTGCGTTACTACTAGCTGTCGAGAATGCGAATATTGCGGTGTCTCGCATTTTCTTTAAGAACATAACAGGGCTTAAGCCCGTTAACGTCTTTAAAATAGCTGAATAAGTGAAAACTGCATGAATAACTAGCGCCGCAAACACGACGAAGAAATATTTAGCGAGGTTAGCGAAAGTTTCTAGTGCTAAGTCGGTAAATAGACCTGCAAGCAAACAGAATACACCGTAAGGGGCTAAGTTCATCAAAATCGTTACAAGACGCATGATAACTTCGTTTAAGTCTCTGAATATATCTGCAATGCGCTCGCCAGCTTTACCCGAAAGTGCCATAGCAATACCGAACAGTAGTGCAAAAACGATAACTTGTAGCATGTTGCCTTGTGCAAACGCAGTGAACGGATTGCTTGGGAACATGTTGATAATGACTTGAGCAAGTGATGGTGCTTCGCGGCCAGCAAAACTTGTGTCGGCTGAAAGGTTAACACCTTCACCAGGGCTGATAAGTAGTGCTAATGTCATCGCGAAAGTAATTGCGATTGCGGTTGTCATTAAGTACAAGCCAATTGCCTTACCACCTATACGGCCTAGTTTTGTTGTGTCGCTTAAGGAGCATGTACCGCAAATCAGTGATACGAATACCAATGGCACAACCAACATTTTAAGGCTGGAAATAAAGATTTGGCCGATTACTTCAAATACGCCGTCAACTAAAAAGGCGCGAAGTGAGAAATCAAATAAACCGAGGGGAATTACAAAGTCTGAGCCATTTGGCATTAACCATTGCAGCAAGGTACCAAAAAGAATACCAGCAACCATGGCGACAGCGATACGTACTGTAAGGCTAGGTTTTTTATCTGTCGTCATAATAACTTCTTTAATTATTGTCGTAAAAAATGCAATTCGGATAAGGGTATCAATTTTTCGAAATAGAAAAAACTAAATTAATTGCACAGAGGGTACGGGTTTTTGTGTTTAGGTAGTGACGTTTTTGATATTAATCAGTTAAGATGTGAAAGACTTATAATAAAAACGTTCATGGAGATGACAGTATGGAGCTGTTTCGACGCTTAAGTTTTGCCATGGTGCTTCTGACCTTAGTAGGTTGTGGCGGTGGTGATGGTGGTCTAAGTAATGGAAATACCCCCGATCCCGGCGGTAATGACAACGATTTTGCCTTAAGTATTTCGATTTCAACAACAGACGTGTCGAGTCAAAACCCGGCAACCGTCTCTGCAACTCTCACGAATAATGGCAGCCCAGCTGCTGGGCAAGTGGTTAATTTTAACACGACACTTGGTGTTTTATCGCCAAACTCTGGCACTGCACTTACGGGTGATGATGGCGTTGCAACGATCACGTTAACGGCTGGTGATGTCAAAGGGGCGGGAACCGTAACCGCAACTTATGGAGAAGCTACCGCAAGCGTCAGTTTTAACTCTCAAGGTGACGACTCTGGCAATGTGGGTGATATAAATATTACTTTGCAGCTAGTTGACTCAGATGGGAATGCAGCCGACACAATAACGGCGTCAAAACCGGGTAAAGTGGTTGCAAATGTTAATGGCATAACATCTCCGGTTATCGTCTCTTTTGAATCTACGGTAGGTGACATTCCTATCGCTACAGCGATTACCGATGAAAATAACCAAGCGACAATTGATATCTTAGCGGGTGGTACGCTAGGTGCAGGCCGCGTAACAGCATCTCTTGATACAGGTGAATCAGGCGAAGTGCTACTTGTTGTTGGTGCTTCAAATGTCATCATGGGCAGTGGCGACCCATTCCAAGCAGGTGTTGCCGATGTGAGTTTAGCGCAAATTTCTGCTGGCGGGACAACCGTTGTGTCTGTCAGAATCGTTGATGACGAAGGTAACTTATTTACCGAGAGTGTTGATGTAAACTTCTCTTCTGCATGTACATCTGCGTCAACGCCCTCTGCAAGTTTAAGCACGCCTGTAACAACCAGCAGTGGTATTGCTACAAGCACTTATTTAGCTGAAGGTTGTGTTGGCGATGACAATATTAGTGTTAACGCGAATGCTGGTGGTATTAATTTATCAGCAGCCGCGGTAGTAAATGTTCTTGCTGCTGACGTAGGCAGTATCGAATTCGTTTCAGCAACGCCAGAGAATATTTCAATTTTAGGGACTGGCAGTTCGGAAAGCTCGACTGTTCTGTTCCGCGTGCTAGACACGAATGGCAATCCTGTGAACAACCAAGCGGTAAACTTCTCACTAAATACAAATACAGGTGGCATTCAAACCATTCCAATGTCAGCCACTACTAATGTCGAGGGTCTTGTACAAACTGTTGTTAATTCAGGTACTGTAGCGACAACGATTCGTGTTAAAGCGGCGATTGACGGAAGTGATCCAGAGATAGCAACACAATCTAGTCGTCTAGTAGTCTCCACAGGCATTCCAGACCAAGACAGTATGAGCTTATCAGCGTCTGTCCTTAATCCAGAAGCCTGGAGCTATGATGGTGATGAGCTAGCGGGTGTAGATATGACCATCCGCATGGCAGATGCATTCAATAACCCTGTACCCGACGGTACAGCTGTTAATTTTACTACCGAAGGTGGTTCAATTGACCCGTCATGTGTTACTGAAAATGGTGCATGTACGGTTAAGTGGCGCGGTCAGTTCCCGCGCCCGGAGGGTGAGGTACTTAATCCTACAACTTGTTTGTATGTAGGCACGACTTCAACGGTATCGATAGCGACAGGTTGTGCGGACTGGCGCAATACTATGGGCCAGCGTTTTGGTGGTCGCGCTACGGTATTAGCTACAGCAATCGGTGAAGAGTCGTTTCCTGATTTAAATGGTAATGGCCGTTTCGATGCAACAGAAGTTGATTCGTTTGTTGGTGGTACTGACCTATCTGGTCGTCCATTTGATTTAAAAGAAGCGTTTGTTGACCACAACGAGGACGGCTTTTATAACCCTGCTGAATCTGGTGGCGATGATACGAATGGTGGCGGTGACCAAGAAGAGTTTGTCGACTTTAATAATGACGCATCATTTACACTGAACGATAACCTATACAACGGGGTATTGTGTTCAGAGCCCACACATGGAGGGTGTGCGGTGACAGAACAATCGCTTAACGTACGTGACTCATTAGTGTTAGTTATGTCGGGAAGTTCTCCATATGCCACTTACTTGAGTCCAGATTTTGATGGTAATTTCCGAATTCAGGTCGCAGTTAAAGGTGCTGCATCACTAGAAGCTGTGATTGCAGACTTACATAATCAGCCTATGCCTGCTGGTACAATTATTTCGATGACGGTGGACGGAGAGGCAAGTCTAATTGGTGAAAGTACTTATACCGTGCCAAGTACCAATCATAACGGTGGAATTGTGTATCCAGCTTTTATCTCGGGTGGCGATGAGTCAGGTACCGCAGTATTAACCATCTCGGTCGAGACACCGAATGGGGTTCAAACAGCGTTACCAAGAGTTGATATTGATGTTAACTAGTTACTAATACCGTAGATAAATTGTTTAAAAATAGCCTCTGTTAGAGGCTATTTTTTTATCTGCTTGAAAGGCGGGTATTCTTCATAACGTAAATTTCGTTTGTTTTTTCTGCTTTAATCCTTGCCAACTGCACAGACCTCTGTATAATTCGCGCCTCGATTACGGCTTGTTGTGTCTAATAATTAGCCAAATCGCAAAAATATGAGTAGGGGTATATCCGCCCAATAGACTTGCCTTGATCAGCGAACGAGCTGACCCATCGAATGTGCCACAAGTCTTCTTGGTGGTTTCCTCATTGTTGTATCGCAGGACCTTCCTGCCAAGAGATTAAAAAATTATGACTGAACAGCACAATGCCGCTGTAGGCTTTGACGCCCTTGGTTTGCCTGAAAACATCCTTTCGGCTTTATCACAACTAGGTTTTGAATCTGCTACCGCTATCCAAGCGCAAACGATTCCGCCATTATTAGCGGGTCGTGACGTATTGGGTGAAGCGCAAACAGGTACAGGTAAAACCGCTGCATTTAGTTTGCCAGCACTTGCTGCTATCGATGTGTCAATTCGCAAGCCTCAATTATTAGTATTAGCACCTACACGTGAACTAGCCATTCAAGTAGCCGAAGCAATTGAGTCGTTTTCACAGCATATTAAAGGCTTACGTGTAGCAACGTTATACGGTGGCCAATCTTACGGTCCGCAATTCCAACAGCTAGAGCGCGGTGCACAAGTTGTTGTTGGTACGCCAGGCCGCTTAATGGATCACCTTCGCCGTAAGAGCCTTAAGTTAGGTGAGCTTAAACTTTGTGTGCTTGATGAAGCAGATGAAATGTTAAACATGGGCTTCCTAGAAGACATCGAGTGGATTCTTGAGCATCTAAATGATGACACGCAGATGGCTTTATTCTCAGCGACTATGCCACCTGCTATTCGCAAAGTAGCAAACCGTTTCCTAAAAGAGCCTGAGCATGTAAAAATTGCAGCGGTTAAAAAAGCGAAAGCTAATATTGCGCAATATGCTTGGAAAGTAAGTGGCATTAACAAATTAACTGCACTTGAGCGCATTGCTGAAACGTTTGATTACGATGCGATGATTATCTTCGTACGTACACGTAACGATACCGTAGAAGTAGCAGAAAAACTTGAGCGTCAAGGTTACCCAGCGGTAGCGTTAAATGGTGATATGAACCAAGCGCAGCGTGAACGCACTGTTGAGCAAATTAAGAACGGTAACTCGTCAATTCTTATCGCAACTGATGTTGTAGCGCGTGGTTTAGATATTCCACGTATCGACCTCGTTATTAACTATGACTTACCAGGTGATAATGAGTCTTACGTTCACCGAATCGGTCGTACGGGTCGTGCGGGTCGAAGCGGCACTGCTATCTCATTTGTTCGCCCTCGTGAAATGTACTCACTGCGTCACTATGAGCGTTTAACGTCAGGTGTTATCAATACATTTGAATTGCCAAGTATCCAAGAGATCGGTAAAGCACGTATTGAGAAGACGAAAACAGAATTATTATCTGTTATCGAAAACACTGACCTAGCGAACATGAAAGAAATCATTGAGCAAATGGCGAATGAGTCAGAAGCATCGATGACTGATTTAGCTGCGGCTTTACTCTACATGAAGCAGTTAAAGCAGCCACTTCAACCAAAAGAAGACCCTAAGCCGCGTCGTGAAATGCGTGACCGCAATGACAGAGGCCGTGATGGTCGTCGCCGTGATAATAGAGATAACCGCGATGCTCGCGACAATCGTGGTAACCGAGGCGAACGTCCGCAGCGTAAAGCGAAACCAGTACGTACAGATATTGACTGGCAAACTTACCGCTTGGAAGTTGGTAAAGAGCACGGTGCTAAACCTGGTGATATCGTTGGCGCTATTGCGAACGAAATTTCGTTAGACAGTAGCTACATCGGTGCGATTAACTTGCACGACCGCCATAGTTTTGTGCAGCTACCAAAAGGTATGCCTACAGCATCATTCAAGCAACTTAAGCGCGTACGTGTACGTCGCCAAGCATTAGAAATCTCGGTTTCTGAGGCGCCAGTTGTGACAGAAAAGCCTCGCCGTAGAGAACGTCGAGCGAACTAGTTAAGTTATTACTATTGGTTTCGATAGTATGATTTTTGGAAAAGGCGCCTATCAGGCGTCTTTTTTACGCCTATTCTCACTGTGAAATTTGGCCATTTAGTGGCGCTATCCTGGTTAAATTATTCAGAGTGTCAAGTATTGTTTACGCCTGATTGCGCCGCCGCTACATGTCTCGTCTGAGTTTGAATTTAAAAGCATCAATTTTGTCGTAAAAATTCTTTTACATGCCCTGAAATACTGTCGCAAAGCCAGCTCTTTTCCTGCCTGAAAATGCCATCAATAATAGCGCTATTGAAGTTGATAACAGGCAGCACAGGCTGAATAGACAATGACAGAACAAAATAACCCTTTAAAGTTATGCGGTATCGAATTTACTGAGTTTGCAACGCCAGACAGTGACTTTATGGAAAAAGCTTTCCTTGGTTTTGGTTTTTCAAAAGTTAAGAAATTCAAAGGACGTGATATCGAATATTACAACCAAAATGATATCCACTTTTTATTAAATAATGAACAAGCGGGTTTCTCTCGTGAGTTTGCTAAATCACATGGCCCTGCAATTTGTTCAATGGGTTGGCGTGTTGAAGATGCTGCATTTGCATTTGAACAAGCAGTAGCTCGTGGTGCTAAGTCTGCTGAAAACGTAGCGAATAAACTACCTTACCCAGCTATCTACGGCATCGGTGATAGCCTTATTTATTTTATCGATAAATTCGGCGATAAAGGTTCAATTTACAATGATGATTTCGAAGTATTAGCTGAACCAACACTAGTTGAAGACAAAGGTTTCTTGGCGGTAGACCACTTAACGAATAACGTTTACCAAGGCACTATGGAAACTTGGGCAAACTTCTATAAAGACGTATTTGGTTTTACTGAAGTGCGCTATTTCGATATCAAAGGTGAGAAGACTGCACTTGTGTCTTACGCATTGCAATCACCTTGTGGCAAGTTCTCAATTCCGATTAACGAAGGTAAAGGCACAAACAACAACCAGATCGACGAGTACTTAGATGAGTACAATGGTCCTGGTGTTCAGCATTTAGCATTCATTACCGATGACTTAGTTGGATCATTAGATAAAGTCGACAAGAGCATTATCGATACCCTAAATATTGTGCCTGAATACTACGACGATGTATTCGACCGTATCCCATGGGTTAAGGAAGACAAAGAACGAATTCGTGAACACCAAATCTTAGTGGATAGCCAAAAAGAAAATTCTTACTTGCTGCAAATTTTCACTAAGAACATCTTTGGCCCAATCTTCATCGAGATGATACAGCGTGTTGATGACAAAGGTTTTGGTGAAGGTAACTTTACTGCGCTATTTAAATCTATTGAACTTAACCAAATGGAGCGTGGTGTTTTATAACGCTTGAGTCGATTTAATCCATTTTGACGATAAATAGTTCTCAATAAAAAAGCCCTCGTTAGGAATCTAATGAGGGCTTTTTATTTATTGAACTCGATGGCGCTTTTACTTAATCAAAAACTGCTCAAAGAATAAAACGACGGCTTGAGTGTATATGTCGCGATTTTCTTTTTTACGATAGCCGTGGCCTTCGTTTAACGCGTTCATATACCAAACTTGCTTTCCGTTATCTCGCAATGCTTTAACAATTTGCTCTGCTTCAGTAATAGGGACACGTGGGTCGTTTTGCCCCTGTACAACAAACATTGGCACATTAATCTTATCAACGTTATTATTAGGGCTAATTTTCTCTAAGAACGCACGCATTTTAGGGTCGCGCTCATCACCATATTCTACTCGTCGTAAATCACGGCGATAAGATTTGGTGTTTTCTAGGAAGGTAACAAAGTTGGATATACCAACAATATCAACAGCGGCTTTTAATCGATCGCTGTAGTGTACAGAGCTTGCTAATACCATATAGCCACCGTAGCTACCGCCAAACACTGCCACGCGCTCTGCATCAAGATCTGGTTGTGTTCTTATCCAATCGAGTAGGGCACCAATATCCTTAACTGAATCTTCGCGTTTGAAGCCATTATCAAGGTTGATGTATTCCTTGCCATAGCCGGCTGAACCGCGCACATTTGGCGTTATGACTGTAGCTCCAAGTCTATCCATCCATAATTGGTATGTGCTTCTAAAGGCCGGGCGTGATTGTCCTTCAGGGCCTCCGTGAATTGAAATGATAACAGGGAGCTTTTTATTTGCCTTGTTCTTAGTGACAGAACTATCCGGCTTGTAAACAAAAGCAGGAATACTGCGATCATCGAAACTCTTGTAGGTGATAAGCTCTGGCGTGGCAAATTTACTGGTGTCTAAACCACCAACTTCACTATAGGTCCAGCGCGTGAGTTTACCTATATCGGTGGCCTTTTTGCCCAAGTTTAGGATAAGTGAATCACTAGGCGACTGCGAGGTATTAAGGGTTAAACCAAGCTTAGTGCCGTCATCACTGAACTCTAAGCCACCGCTCAGACCTATAGGTAAACCATCGACTTTTTTATACTTAAACGTTTGTGTATCGAGTAAGTAAACACTACTAAAGCCATTTTCATTGACTGAGAATGCCGCTTTGTCACCTTTGCTAGATAAAGCGAATTCATCAACATTCCAGTTAATATTCTTGGTAATTACAGTAACGTCACCGCCTGAAAACGACTTGTAAGCGAGTTGTTCAAATTCACTGAACTCGTTAGTAATAAAGAAAATACCTGTGTTTTCAGCATCGAAGTCTAAGCCATAGTTGACGCTACCTTTTTCGAGATTGCCAGCAATTAGCTGTTTCTTTCTAGAGGCAACATCGACAAGGTACACGCGCGAGTCGCTCGCACTAATATACTGTTGGGCAATTAACTGTTTGTTATCGCTACTCCAGTCTGTTGGGCTCCACCAACTGCCATCCTTTGATTCTAGAACCATACTTGCTTTTTCAGGCGCGTTTGGGTCCATCATCCAGATATCGTTAGAACTGCCATTGCGTCTAGTACTCTGAAACGCCATCGCAGAGCCATCGTTATTCCAAGAAATTGCACCGTTTCGTGACTCACCGTCGGAGAGCATTTTACTCTTGCCTGTTTTTGGATTAAGTAGGAATACTTGCGCATATTCGCTACCCCCTGCATCCATAGTAAACGCAATTTTGTCACCATTTGGCTGACGTGAAACTCCGCTAATTGGCTCTTTAAAGAAGGTTAATTGGTGACGAGCACCGCCAGCCATGTCTACGCGGTGAAGCTGACTAACATCACCAAAGCGAGTTGCGATATATATACTTTTACCGTCTTTGGTAAAGCCTCTAAAAGGGGCTGAACGAACGTTTTGATAGCGATTCAGATCATCGACAATCCGTTGAGGAATTTTGGGTACATCCTCCATAACCAAATTGCCGTTATTTGCTGTTCTTACATTAACTTCTGCAAAAGCGCTGTAAGAACTAAAGCAAACAGCAAAACTTAACGAGATGAGGCTCAGTTTTTTCATTTGTTTTCCTTTTACTTCCTGTCTTAGGTTGTTGTTATGTTTTTTGTTTTATTTACAGCTAAAAATTTGTACACAATTAAGCTAGCACAACTGAGCAAAGCTAGCGTGTTGATTTATTAACAAATTGTGTCGTTCAGAAAAACTTATTTACGACAGAAAAAAAGCCCTTACATTTTAGCGTAAGGGCTTTCGTTAGACTTTAAGTGTATTGATCTTTAACGGCTATTTTTTCTACCTCTGATTCAGGCTTGATACCCAAAGAACTACTTGCTGTTATTAATGCGCTCGATAAGTAACGCAGAAATTTCAGCGCCAACCGCAAGTGTTTGTTCGCTGCTAATAGCGCCGCGTCCTGAGCTATCAGTAAAAGGTGCAATTTCCATCATGTCAGCGCCGGTTATAGGATACAAGTCGCCAAGTGTTTTGATGATTTTAATTGCTTCTTCTGGTGTTAATCCGTCTTCTTCTGGCGTACCTGTCGCCGATGCAAACTCAGCATCTAAGGCGTCGATATCAAAGCTAACATATAACTCATCAATCGCTTGGTCAGCTAATTGCGCTTTAATGTTATTAATGACTCTGTCTACACCTAATTCGCGAACTTCTTTCGCCCAATGCTGCTTAACACCGAAAGTTTCTTCCCAGTGAGATTTAGGTTTGCCGCTAGAACGAATGCCGATTTGAACTAAATGATGTGGTTCGTGTAAGTCATCCAAAATATGCGTGCACCAAGAGCCGAAACACAAATCGATGCCTAAACGTTCCACGAGTAAGTCTGTATGAGCGTCAAAGTGAATAATTGCACAGCGCTTGCTTTGTTTCTTTTTGGCTTGGAGGTATGCTTTAGTCAGCGGGTAGCTCACAGAGTGATCGCCACCGATAGCAAAAATGCCCTTAT
Source organism: Thalassotalea sp. (assembly GCA_022448425.1). Lineage (GTDB taxonomy): Bacteria > Pseudomonadota > Gammaproteobacteria > Enterobacterales > Alteromonadaceae > Thalassotalea_F. The sequence goes on from JAKVCY010000133.1 coordinate 25,327, forward strand.
CTAGGTTATCCGCATAGAAATCGTGTAAGACATCTTCTGTTAGCGATAAAGGGCTTACTGGATATGGCGCATTTTTTTCACCGTATAGCGCTTTGCGGCAGTTGGTGATGGTAGCATCATTCAAATACTTATCATGTAGTAAGTGTGGAATAACACGGATATCACCTAAATCGAAGTACGTTAACTCTGGGTATTTGTTCAGCAGGGTAGAGCGCAAAAATAATGGACCCCAGTTGGCGCCGCGCAAAATACCACCACCACAATCTGATGCAACACCTAGTACCAATGCTTTTTGCTCACCTTGGTAGGTGGTGAGTGCTTTTTGCCATAAATCCTCAATGTCGGTGGTAAATCCGTACAGTGCTTTGTGAAGTTGCTCCTTTCTTTCCTTAGCGGTGTTTACAGTAAAAACGCCGTTGCCAGGAGGACATAAACATTGGGTAACTTTATTTAAGAATGTCGGGTGAAAGCCAGTCATATAGTTGCTCTATTTGTCGGTTGTTGCTTTATTCATCAATTGATGTTGAAACATGAAAATGTGGGCATATATAAGGACGTGTTGATGGCCATATTGCTAGCAGCAAAAACGTGGACAAAAAGTCAATCCGTCCTAGAATCGATTAGCAAAAGGGAAATGGTTATTTCTGCACGAAATAAATTTTATTATTGTAATCCCCTTAAAATTTTCGCTAAAGTCGATTATGATGCGCGAAAACAAGGCGTACATTATAGCGAAATAAGAGATTTAGGTGAATATAATTAAATATTTACTTGTCACCTTGCATAATTATAGATATACGTACTAATACTTATTTACGCTGATTTTTTACAAATATTTTACAGGTCGAACTGTTTTTAGACACGAAGCTAATGCTCGCTAAGCAGCTGACATCTGATTCGGCCTTTCATAAAAAATGCATAAAAATGCATGCGGATAACGCAGGAAATTAAGAATTTATGGCAAAATCACTGGTTATCGTGGAGTCACCAGCCAAAGCAAAGACGATTAACAAGTACCTAGGCAACGATTTTATTGTTAAATCAAGCGTTGGTCATGTACGCGATCTTCCTACCGGCAGTACAGGCAAAAAAGTGGCAGCAAAACCTGCTGCTGAAGTTAGAAAAATGTCGCCGGAAGCCAAAGCCAAATATAAAGCAAAACGCGATAAGCAAGCGCTAGTCAATCGCATGGGTATTGACCCTGAAAAAGACTGGAAAGCCTCTTACCACATCCTGCCGGGTAAAGAAAAAGTGGTGAGTGAACTCACCAAGCTTGCAGAAAAAGCTGACACTATCTATCTCGCAACCGATTTGGATAGAGAAGGAGAAGCCATCGCGTGGCATCTAAAAGAAATTATTGGTGGCAGTGACGACAAGTTCCGCCGCGTAGTCTTCAATGAAATTACTGAAAACGCCATCCAGCAAGCATTCGCCAAACCAGGTGAGCTTAGTATGCCTGGTGTTAATGCGCAGCAAGCTCGTCGCTTCCTCGATCGAGTAGTTGGTTTTATGGTGAGCCCACTACTTTGGAAGAAGGTTGCTCGAGGACTATCGGCAGGTCGTGTGCAATCAGTTGCGGTGAAGCTTGTTGTAGAGCGAGAGCGTGAAATCAAAGCTTTCATTCCAGAAGAGTTTTGGGAAGTTACTGCTGATACAGTGTCGAAAGACGGTGAAGCATTAACGCTTAATGTCACTCACCAAGGTGGAAAAGCATTTAAGCCGACTAATGAAGCCGATACGCAAAGTGCTGTCGCTTTATTGGAAAAGGCGAAATACGCCGTTTCAAAGCGTGAAGGTAAGCCTTCTAAGAGCTCTCCTAGTGCACCATTCATTACCTCAACGTTGCAGCAAGCTGCAAGTACGCGTTTAGGTTATGGAGTAAAACGCACTATGGGCCTAGCGCAGCGTTTGTATGAAGCCGGTCATATTACCTATATGCGTACTGACTCAACGAACTTGAGTGCTGATGCGGTTAAAATGGCGCGTGATTACATTGCTGATGAATTTGGCGAAAACTACTTGCCAGAAAAGCCAAAAGCTTATGGTAGTAAGGGGAATGCGCAAGAAGCGCATGAGGCGATTCGTCCATCAAATGTGAAGTTAGAAGCAGCATTACTTAAAGACGTTGATGCTGACGCGAAACGTCTATACGAACTGATTTGGCGTCAATTCGTTGCTTGTCAAATGACAGCTGCTCGTTACGATGTGTCAACGCTGACCATTTCAGCAGGAGACTTTGATATAAAAGCGAAAGGTCGTGTAATGCGCTTTGATGGTTGGACACGAGTTCACCCACAATTAAGTAAGGGCGATGATACGCACCTACCTGATTTAGCCATTGGTGAAGAAGTTAAGCTAAGCCAACTGAATCCTTCTCAGCACTTTACTAAACCGCCAGCACGTTTTGGTGAGGCGTCACTAGTAAAAGAGCTAGAAAAACGCTCTATTGGCCGTCCTTCTACTTATGCATCGATTATTTCGACCATTCAGGATCGTGGTTACGTTCGCCTTGAGAAAAAGCGTTTCTACGCAGAGAAAATGGGTGAAATTGTTACTGACAGTTTATCTGAAAACTTCCAAAATTTGATGAGCTATGACTTTACTGCCAACATGGAGCAAGAGCTTGATGATATCGCAGAAGGATCTGCAGAATGGAAAGCGGTATTGGATGAGTTCTATGACGGTTTTAAAGGCCAACTAGAACAAGCCGATAAACCATCTGAAGATGGTGGTATGCGCAGCAATGAACCTGTGTTAACCGATATTGATTGTCCAACATGTGGACGCAAGATGGGTATTCGAACGGCTTCTACAGGTGTATTCCTTGGTTGTTCAGGCTATTCATTACCACCAAAAGAACGCTGTACAACGACGATGAACCTAACGCCAGGTGAAGAGGCGGTTAGCGTACTTGCAGAAGATCAAGAAACTGAAGCACTCCGCGCAATGCATCGCTGTGGTAAATGTGGCACAGCAATGGACAGTTACTTAATTGATGAAAAGCGTAAACTTCACGTGTGTGGTAACAACCCCGTTTGTGATGGCTACGAGCTTGAATACGGCGATTTCAAAATCAAAGGCTACGACGGGCCTATTTTAGAATGTGACCGCTGTGGTGCCGATATGGAGCTCAAAAACGGTCGTTTCGGTAAGTACTTCGATTGTACCAACAGTGAGTGTAAAAATACTCGTAAGCTATTGGCAAACGGAGAAGCTGCGCCACCAAAAGAAGATCCGGTTCAGTTGCCAGAGTTACCATGTGAAAAATCTGATGCTCATTTCGTTTTACGTGATGGTGCGGCGGGTATCTTCTTAGCGGCGAGTACTTTCCCTCGCTCACGAGAAACGCGAGCGCCGAAAGTTGCAGAGCTAAAACGCTTTAGAGATAGAATTTCATCAAAATTCTACTATTTGGCAGATGCGCCTGAAAAAGATCCTGAAGGTAATTTGGCAATTGTTCGTTTTAGTCGAAAAACTAAAGAGCAATACGTGATGACCGAAGTAGACGGCAAGGCGACAGGTTGGACTGCTAAATACGTAGACAATAACTGGGTAGAAGAGCAGACCAAAAAAGCTGCTAAGAAGCCAGCAGCTAAAAAGAAAGCGTCAGCAAAAAAGAAAGCCTAACACTTCTCGATTGGATTAAAAAAGCACCCGTAGGGTGCTTTTTTATTGCTTAAATTTCTTTGTGTACATGTTCGAGCCATTAACTTGGGCTACATAAACTCTATTTCGTCGATAACGCGCCGAGCTTGCGCTGACGTACAGTCAGTTAATGCGACTAGTTGATTCACCGTGATGCCTTGGTTTTGCTGTGCGATATATATAAGCTCATCATAGGTGAGCGACTCTCGCTGCTTTTTGAGCAATTTTGCTAGCCATTGCCAGCTCTCTTCTCCAGAGGCCTCAATAAGTTCGATGATGTCTTGAACTTGGCTAATGGTAGCTTTGAGGATCCAGTTACGTGAGCGACCCACACGAGAGAGCTCACAGCCTAATGCACGTATCTCAGATTTTAGCGCATACGCTTTCATCGTTTTACGCAAAAACGATGGCAGGGTGATGGTTTTAGGCGCAGATAGAGCCAAGGTTTCTCAATCTCTGTGATTTAATTCAAAGGAGTAGTATAAAAAAGCCTTTTGATAGTTAAAAGCAAAAAAACCAGCGCTAGGCTGGTTGTTTGTTTTAGATACGTATGTGGATTTACCACTTTTTCTTCGGCTGGAATAGTAAATCCAAGTCGTCTTCTTTGCTCTTGGCTTTCTTTGCTGCATCTTTAGCGTTTGTATTTTTAAGCTCTGCAGTAATCTCGTGAAGTTTCTCTTCGATTTCTGCTTTCTTGGCTTGTGTATACTCAGTTGGCTTAGCAACATTGCCAATGGTTGTTAACGCTTTTTCGTAATATTGACGTGCTGAACCAAGCATTTCTTTGCTATATGCTGCATTACCACGCTTCAACAAGCTCTCAATATTAATTTTAATTTTCATTCCATCAAGGCGTTGGTCTTGCTGCATGAATACCTGTGCATCTACTGCGCCTTTCGTTTGCTCAGCTTTCAATGTCACACGTAGCTTTTTAATACATTGAAGGATTTGAACTAACTGTTGCTCATTATCCGGCAGCTGGAATTGACCTTCTGATTCGCTTTTTGACGCAAGCTCAGACGCTGCGTTCAAACGAGCGTTAAATTCCTGAATACGGTTTTTGATGCCTTTTAAATCTGGTGATATTTGTGCCATTTGCTTTGCTGCATTTAAGCTGCGACGGCTCAAAATTTCTACCATACCAGGGTTGTCTGGTAATAAAGACATCGCCATTATAAGTTCTTCAGACTCATCAATAATGGCTTTTTGCTTGGCAACTAATGCTCGCATTTCAGCTTCAACTTTTTCTTTGTGTTGCTGAATCGCATTGACGACGACCACTATAATGATAAGGGCGATAATCAAACCGACAATTATTGCTATCATTTTTTATCTCGGCTAACAGTTATAACTAAAGTCAGTCTACAAAAAATGTCGGATTTAGCATAGGGTTAAGTATCTTAAATATTGAAAATCTCTATAAATATTAAGGTTAAGGCTAATTAATCGAATAAGCTGACGGACTTTTCTCAATTATTTGCTAGTCTTTTCGTTATAACTGTTAGTTTTATTAAAAATAATATGGAATAGTTTTTCTAATCAGTATATATTTTTGGAATAAGAACACTCAATTTCACGTGATAACGTAATAAATGGAATAACATGAAACTTCAACAACTCCGTTATATTGTCGAGGTACTCAACAACAACCTCAATGTTTCAGCGACCGCAGAAAGCCTATTCACTTCTCAGCCGGGGATCAGTAAACAGGTTCGAATGCTCGAAGATGAATTAGGCATTCAAATCTTTGGACGTAGTGGTAAGCATTTAACGCATGTAACGCCTGCGGGTCACGAGGTTATCAATATCGCCACTGAAATTTTAAACAAAGTTGAAGCGATAAAAGCCGTTGCACGTGAACATACCCAGCCTGACGAAGGTAAATTACGAATCGCAACGACGCACACTCAAGCACGTTATGCGCTGCCTGATGTTATTCAAGGCTTTATCAAAAAGTATCCAAAAGTCTCGTTGCACATGTACCAAGGTACGCCGCAACAAATAAGCGAAGCATCTGCTAAGGGAGATGCAGACTTTGCAATCGCGACTGAATCGCTGCATTTGTACAACGATCTCATCATGCTGCCTTGTTACCATTGGAATCGCAGTATTATAGTTCGTAAAGATCACCCTTTAGCGAATAAACAAACCTTGAGTATTGCTGATATTGCCAAATATTCATTGGTAACTTACGTATTTGGCTTTACTGGTCGTTCTGAATTGGATCGCGCATTTAATGCCGCTGGTTGTGAGCCAAAAGTTGTATTTACCGCAACAGATGCCGACGTTATCAAGACCTATGTAAGATTAGGTGTCGGCATTGGCGTTATTGCAACGATGGCAATGGATCCAGAAGCGGATAGCGATTTAGTTGTCTTAGACGCTAGCCATTTATTTAGTGCCAGCACGACGAAGATTGGCTTTAGACGTGGTACTTTCCTTCGTAGTTACATGTTTGATTTTATTGAACGATTTGCACCACACTTGACTAAAGATGTGGTTACTAAAGCTATGCTGCTGAAAAACAATCATGAAATTGAAGAGTTTATGGCAGATATTGAGCTACCTACGAGGTAGTCTGTATAGGCGTTACAAGTACATTGAAAGAGTCGCTTCAGCGGCTCTTTTCTGTTGGTAAGAACTCTGCTTAAATACACGATTTTTTTGAGCTCCAAACATCTGTAATGCTTAAGTATCAGCTATGAGACAGCATCAGCGCCTTTAGAGTTGCAGCTTGTTTCTTGTAGGCATTACCAATCTTTATTTCATGGTGTTCATTCACAATAAGCGAAGCAGTGCTGAAAGCCGTAATTGCATCATTGCGCACAATAAAAGATTTATGCACTTGTGAAAACTCGCCAGCGGGTAGAGTATGTAGCATGTTTTTGAGCGTATTACTTACCAGTGTTGATTGGTTACCATTCCAGACTTTAACGTAGTTACCATACGCCTCGACTACATCAATATCCGATAAAATGAATTTTTTTAGCTCTCTGTCTACTTTGAAAAATGCTGTGGTTGTTTTTGTTGTTTCTGGTGCTTGTGTTTGTTTTTGCTGAGTTACTTTACTCAGTGCCTGACTAAGCCTCTCTTCACTAATTGGTTTAAGCAAATAGTCGGTAACGTTAAGTTCAAACCCTTCAATCGCAAACTCTTTGTACGCGCTAGTAACAATAACCTGTGGTGGCTTAGCTAATAGTTTTAGCATCTCGAAGCCATTAAGTTGTGGCATATTAATATCAAGAAACATGAGGTCGACAGGGTTTTTCGCCAACCAAGCAAGGGCGTCCAGTGCGTTGTAACACTGATGAGTAATATTGATTTTTTGATGCTGTTGCAAATGATGTAGTAGAACATCATGCGCTAATGGTTCATCATCAATAATAATCGCGTTTATCATGCTGCCGGCTCCAGAGTAAGTGATAGTTCTGCTCGCCAAACATTATCTTTCTCACTGTACATTAACGAATGACTATTGGGGTAGAGTATGTGAAGCCTTTTTCGCAAGTTCTCCAAACCAACACCTGATGCCTCATCCGGTTTATTTACTACCGGGTTTATGCAAACTAGTGTTAGTTGGTAGCGATTGTGTTCCTCTGTCATAGAAGTATATGAGCCTTGAGCTTTTTTAAGAGAAAACTGAATTTGCACTGTATTTTTCTCTATGGAGGGTTCGATACCGTACTGAATAGCATTTTCAATTAATACAATCAATAACATGGGCGTTATGAGCAGGTTCTCAGTGTTAGTCGGCCATTCAATTTCTAACTCACATTTATTGCCCCATCTAATTTTTTGAAGCTCTATGTAGTTTTTCAAATAAGCAATTTCGCTAGCAAATGGTACGAGCTTATTTTGGCCTTCATATACACCGTAGCGAAGTAAATCCGATAGCTTGAGCACCACATCAGGACACTGTTTGTCGTTTCGCAGTGTTAGTGCATATAAGTTATTAAGCGTATTGAATAGGAAGTGCGGATTGATTTGCTGCTGTAGTAACTTAAGTTCTGTTTGCGTTTTTTGTTCAGAAATTTCAATGACTCTAGCCTGCTGATGTTGACGCTCAAATGCCAGAATAATCGGGGTAGATAGAAAAATAACGAAAAATGTTAGCTGGTAATTGGCAGGACTAAAGGCATTGTAGTCAGTTGATGGAATCATCGTATAGTTGGGGACGTTCATCGGCAACTGTAAAACGATGGTGGCCAATATTGGTGTAATTAATATGATCGTGGCAAGTCCTGCGAATAAAAATGACATAACGCCAAAACGTGTAAGTATCTGTTGAATCAATAAATACCGATTGATTAAGTAAATCACAAACAGTAAGCCGCCAATGACCATAAACTGAATAAAGTAACCTAGGTAGCTTTGCCAATTGGCTAAAATTACATTGACGTCGAATACGGGTTCGAGTGGTTGATTATTTAACGGATCGTCGACATAAGCGAATACCCCAGAAATTAATATCGACCAGGCAACCAAGATAAAAAACAACATCTTGTTCAGTGAAAACAGTTTTGACATAAATGTGAGCGTGGGGGCCTTTTGCTTTAATCCGATCAACTCAACTAGAAACCACAAACAGCTACTCGCAAGTATTAGCAAGCAATTGGTAACGTTTAATAGGCTATCTTTAGTGAATGACACAGCATCATTTTGTTCATTGATAAATACAAAATAGAGAACTGGGTATATGACAAAGCCTGCCAGCCAAATGACAAGTGCTCGATGCCATTTGCTTTTTTTCGTTAGTGCTGAATTTGTTTCGACATTAATTGCTGCTTTATGTGATATGAATAAACGGCTAACAACGCCATGGCAAACTAACATAGGAAAAAATGTAATTAATGCCATTACTAGTACAGAAAGTGCGTTTATCCAGCCTGACAAACCTTGTGAAAGAAAGTGGAGGTGTGAAATCAACAGGGTCATGGCCGCCAACGGAAGCAGCGTGTAGCTCATCTCTGATACTTTTATGATCAACGTGCCAAGTACGTTGTTGCTCATTTGGTCTGATGTGCCCTCTACGTTGATTTTTTGCTTATCTTTTCTTTTCGATGCGGATAATGTTGAACACATTTGACTAGCTTTAACTCCATTAAATTTTCGGCGACAGTTTCAGTTCACTAATTTTCCAAATTATATACATGCCGTCCTGCAGAAAATGACAAACGCCTGTTTTTACCTGATCAATGAACTGTCTTAACGTTATTCCTAACGTTTTGAAATCTTATCATTAAATAGTGGGCGTTTGTCATAATCAAATATTTCCAAGTGCTTGTTTGTTTTAACGTAATTGAGAATACGAAGAACTTAAAACAAGGAGCCTATGGCATGTTAACCATCAAAAATCTTAATAAAACGTATTCAGATGGTACGCAAGCTTTAACCAACATCAGCTTAGATTTGCCGAAAGGCATGGTGGGGCTACTAGGACCAAACGGTGCGGGGAAGTCTACGTTGATGCGCACTCTAGCTTGCATTCAGGCAATTGAGAACGGAAAAGTACAATTTGGTGACATAGACCTATCGAACAACCCCCATCAACTGCGTCAAATACTTGGTTATTTGCCTCAGCAATTCGGCGTCTATCCACATATGTCTTGTGAAGCGTTACTTAAACACATCGCAGTGCTTAAGGGACTCAGTGCTAGTGAGATTGCTACCCAAGTCCCCAAACTGCTGGAAGATACGAATTTAACAAGTGTAGCTAAACGCAAAGTGTCACATTTTTCGGGCGGTATGCGACAGCGTTTTGGTATTGCCCAGGCATTACTTGGCGACCCAAAACTTGTCATTCTAGACGAACCGACCGCTGGCCTCGATCCACAGGAGCGAGAGCGGCTTCATGAAGTGTTGGTGACACTTAGTAAAGATAAACTTGTGCTGCTGTCGACTCATATTGTCGAGGATATCGAAAACTTGTGTCACTACGTCGCATTAATGAAAGGTGGAAAAGTGCTTGATGCCAATGCGACTCAGGCCCTCACTTTACCTTTGGAAGGAACGGTGTGGAATGTGCCGTTGGATGTAAAATTACCAAACGAAGCTGTAGTCCTAAACAAGCAATATCGCTTTGGTCATCCTAGTCTGAGGGTATTTTCGCGACAATCACCTAATACAAGCGCAACCCCAGCAGTCGCTACATTGCAGGATCGATACTTCCTTGCTTTGTCAGAGGAGGGTGACTCATGCTAATAAATGAACTGAGCTTTCTTGTTAGGCAACCAGCAGCGCGTCTTGGGATGCTGTTAATGCCTCTTACTGGTTTAATCTTCTCGCTCAATATAATTTACGACAGCCTAGAAGCAATCAAGCACTTCCATTTATTACAAATCACCATTGTTATGCTGACATTACCAATCGTAGTGGGCATTGCTAGTGGCGTCATGCTGTTTCGTGACAGTGTGCACAACATGACCGAAATCATTGACGTTACGCCAGTTCATTATCGTGAACGTTGGCAGAATAGGTTAGGTGCAATAATCCTATTTTCGCTCTCGTTGCTGGCACTTTCTTCGATTGTGGCATGTACCGTGTTTAGCTTCCGTTTCGGTTTTGCTATTGAATATGTAGGTATTAGTTTGTCAGCTATTTTATTATTAGCAGGGCCAGCGACTTTTATACTCAGTGGACTCTATTTTGCGATTGCTCAGCGAACAAGGCACACAATAACACTATATGTAGTGGCCACAATCATCTGGATTGGGTATTTAATGCTAGCCAGCATCAACGGTTCACCTGTCTTAGCCGGTAGTAACATCGTCAGTGATTCGCTGTATAGCATCATGTTATGGCTTGACCCTTATGGCTTTACACGTTCTGTTGAAAGTTTGGCAGATACTCATTATTTCTTAGATTCTTACTTGCTTATTAATCGAACGTTCTCGCTTGCTGCAGGCACGGGCCTTATTTATTGGCTGCTCAGTCAACCTGTGACCTTAAGTTCAGAGTCGTCTACCATTGAAGCATCTATCGATACGGGCGAAAGTCGATTTAATCGTACTAAGCGCTCTTTCTTTACGCTATTCGGACTAAGCCAGAATGAAGCATCATCCGGTATCTTACTAAAAGGCGATAGCATCATTAAATCGAATAGCCTTACTTTTTCCATGGCGACCAAGCAAGTTTATGCATTGATGAGTAGCAAGGTAACGATATTTATTTTGGTTGCGTGGCCACTTTTAGTTTTTAGTGAAGTGCTCGCCGGTATAAATTATTCGGAACCTTTATCTGACTTGATTTCGCCAACGAGTTTATCTGCCCTTAATCGGGTTCTACCTGACATTTTCCCTGCGCTGGGTTCTCTATTGGTTGTGCTTTGGGCGTGGCAAATAACCCAGTACGACAGGCAAAATAGCATCGCAGAATTAACGGCTTCGACTCAGGTAAAAAATCATCAGTTATTGCTTTCTCATATGATGACACTAATCACGATAGTACTGGTTTTTGCTACGTTGACAGGGATAGGAGCATTGGTTGCCGAACTATTAAATACACGCTCGACTGCAGCCACAATTCATTTAAACGTTTATTTTCAAAGTCTTTTATTAGCGCTTATTCCTTTAACCTTGCTGGGGTTAATGGCAACTTATCTGTTTCATTTAATTAATTCAGCACTGCTAGTCGTATTTATTATGGGGGTGGCATTGGTATTCAAATTTACGCCATTGGCGACCACCTTAGGTATCACACATACGTTTTGGAATATCGCTGGAACACCACTTCGAATGCCTGACGAGTTTTGGGGCTTCGCACGCAGTATATCTGTTTATCTTCCTTACATTACATTGTGGCTTTTAACAGCGTTGATGCTTTTCTCGTTGGCCAATGCATTTTCAAATCGTGGAAATAATTATCGCTCGCGTCAATTGACTATCAAGTTTAAAGCGCTTGGTAAAGAGGGAGTTTTAATCCTTCTCTCGATAGCTGGCACTCTTTTTTACGCAGCATATTTGCATCTTGCATTAGTTGATGAAAAGCCACTTTATAACTCTCATCAAAGAGAGGCGTGGAAGGTAAGTTATGAAAATAATTACCGTCATTGGCAGGATCAACCACAGCCGACAGTTATTGCACTTGATTCGGTAGTAGATCTATTTCCTAACGAGGAGTACGCAGACTTCGCGCTGACCTATACGCTGAAAAATAAGACAGAAGAGCCGATCAACCAATTATTAATTGGTCAATACCCATTAGGTTTTGAAGCAAATGTTCACCAATATGGAATAACGTTAGTTGAGTTTAATGAAGCGTTAAAACAAGGCGTTTATCAGTTTGAACAGCCTTTGCAGCCTGGCGCTACACAAAAGATTCGTGTTGAATTTACTTACCGACAGCCAACGCTTTGGCCAGCAGTAATGCACCAAGTCATCAAGTCAGAATTCACCTATTTACGCTCTATGCCGTTGCTACCGTTAATTGGTTATCAACCGCTGCTTGAGATTAGTGCACCTGTGTTGAGAGAAAAATATGGTTTGAGCAAGCGACAATCAGTTCGACCGTCAGCGTTAAACACTAGTGAAAGACATAAACTGGGAAACTATGAATGGATAGCCTATTCGACGACAATGTCGACAACCGATAGCCAAACGCCTATTAGTCAGGGAGAGTTGGTTGAACAATGGCAGACGAATGGCCGTAATTATGCTTCATACAGAACTGTTGAGCCAATTAGAGCAATACCTGCTTGGTTATCTGTACCTTTTGATAGGCTTTCATCACAATCTAACAATGCACTTATTCAGCTCTTTACGCCAACGGTGAATCAAGCTGCACAAGTCAATCTAAACGCAGTTAAGCATACAATGGATTGGTTTGAACAGCACATAACTCCCTATCGTTATAAGCAACTTAATCTTGTTGCTATGCCGTTCTTGTCCGTTACTGGTTATGCGCTACCTCAGGTTATGTTGATAAACCATAGAGTTGGTTTTTTATCTGAGCCTTCGCCTGATGCAGGTTTTGATCAGCGTTATCGGCGAGCGGTTCACGAGACTGCACACCAGTGGTTTGGCCATGATATTGGCAACGGCATTCTGCAGGAAAATGCCTTCCTAGTAGAGTCCATGGCCAAATATATTGAGCTTGTATTAATTGAAAAGCACCATGGAAAGCAAGCAATGCAAGCTCTTGTTGAATATGAGCAGCGTAGGTTTAGCAACCGAATGCGCGTTACAAACATGACGTTACCTTCAATTATCGACGCAGAGCATAATTTCCAGCAATACTCGGCCGCTACTTTGGTGTTCGCTTTGCTTAGACACGAAATAGGCGATGAAGCGATTGTTCGTGCATTGAAAGCACTTTGGCATGCTCATGCATTTCCCAATGTGCCAGCAACATCATTGGATTTTGTGCGTCTGCTTAAAGAGAGCGTTGATGCGAGAAAGCATGATGTCATCGATAATTTACTATTGTCGAACGACGTCGATTTACTGCTGGATTTAGTACCTAACGAAATATAGTGCGAATGTAGCTGTTCATTGAGAGTCTTCGCGTTGAGGTGAATAACTAACAAGAAGCGCTTTAAGTAAGGGCAGTTAAATTAAAAAAAGAAGCCAAGTGGCTTCTTTTTATTTTATCAATGTTCCAACGTATCTAGGGGTTAACACTCGATAATATTTACTGCTAAACCACCACGAGATGTTTCTTTGTACTTGGTCTTCATATCGTTACCCGTGTCCCACATGGTTTTGATCACTTTATCTAATGAAACCTTTTGTGTACCTGTGCCACGAAGTGCAAGTCGAGATGCGTTAATTGCTTTTACAGCGCCCATTGCATTGCGTTCAATACAAGGTACTTGCACTAAACCGCCGACAGGGTCACAAGTTAAGCCAAGGTTGTGTTCCATGCCAATTTCTGCGGCGTTTTCCACTTGCACAGGTGAACCACCCATAATTTCGGTAAGCGCACCAGCAGCCATCGAACAGGCAACGCCAACTTCTGCCTGACAACCGCCTTCGGCGCCAGAAATCGTCGCGTTAGTTTTGTATAAAATACCAATGGCCGCTGCAGTTAATAGGTAGCGAATACAGTCTTCATCATCAACCGGCTTGATGAACTTGTCGTAGTAGCAAAGCACGGCTGGAATAATACCCGCTGCACCGTTTGTTGGCGCTGTTACGACTCGGCTGCCAGCGGCATTTTCTTCATTTACTGCTAATGCGAATAAGTTGACCCAGTCCATTGCTGACAAAGGATCTACGTTTTTTTCAACTGAAAGAGAGCGGTGTAGGGCAGGCGCACGACGGTTAACCTTCAAACCACCTGGCAAAATACCTTCGGTGCGCATACCGCGTTCTACGCTGTCTTTCATTGCTTGCCAAATATCGACTAAGCCTTTGCGTATTGAAGCTTCATCTGACAAACATTTTTCGTTGTTCATCATTATGGTACTAATACTTAGCCCTTTCTCACTTGCCTCTTTAATAAGTTCATCGGCGGTAGAGAATATATGAGGGCGCTTAATATTGCTGTGCAGCGAGAGAGCTTTGTCTTTTTCTTTCTCAAAATCACAATCTTGAACAATAAAGCCACCGCCTATGCTGTAGTAAGTTTCTTCAAAAATTACTTCATCGCCAGCGTAGGCAAATAACGTCATTGCATTGGCGTGTGCTGGCAGGGTTTTGCGTCTGTGGTAGATGATTGCAGTACTTTTCGGAAAAGCAATTTTATCTTTTCCTAAAAGCGCAATTTGTTCGCTAGATACTGTGTCTTGTAGAATCGTTTCAATCGATTCTACCGCGATAGATTCCGGTGCTTCGCCATATAGGCCTAAAATAACAGCCTTCCCCGTACCATGGCCTACACCTGTTTGCCCTAATGAACCAAACAATTCGCAACTTATGCGATCAGTTTTCTCTAGGTGTCCTTGAGCAACTAAGTGTTCAGCAAATAATTTGGCAGCGCGCATTGGACCGACAGTATGAGAACTGGACGGACCAATACCGATTGAAAACATATCAAATACACTAATCATGAGATAACCTGAATAATAAATTGAATATTTATTTAATTGTAAAATTTTATTCGGTTATTTTACCTGAAAGTTTACGATTAAATAAACAGAATAATACCATTATAGATGAATATCGCTGGCTGGCAGGGATAGCAAAGGGTTGAGCAAGCTTGAGAGGTTGTGAAAAGTTGAAGCTTCAGAGTACAGCCAATGGTTTAGTCCTTTATATGGCGAACTAAATCGGCAAGCATTGCTGCCGTTGCGCCCCAAATATTGTAATCCTGATATGGCATAAAGTGGACTTGGTGTAAGTATCCATGATGATACGTATCTACTTTGATATGGTTTTCTTGATCCAAGAAGTGGCTTAGCGGAACGATAAAAACACTTGCTACTTCACCCATATCGACTTTAAATTCAATGAGCTCGGTAAGCATGCCGACAATAGGGGTAACATTAAAACCGCTAATGGTATGGTATGGCTCTAGTTGACCGATGGTTTGAACACTACTCATTGGCAGTCCAATTTCTTCTTCCGCTTCACGAAGCGCGGTAAATACGAGAGATGGATCTGATGGCTCGACTTTACCTCCGGGAAAACTGATTTGTCCAGCATGATGTTTAAGTTGCTTTGAGCGCTGAGTGAGCACAACATGAAGTTCGTCATCCACATCAACAATGGGGATGAGAACTGCCGCTTCACGGGTTGGCTTACCAAAGCGAAATTTATGGCTGTTGGGCATTAGTGGTTGTAGCTGGAATTTGTTGATAAATGTTTGTTTATCCAATGTCCTAATGCCTCCCCCTGTGTTTAAGGCGCTAATACTGGCAGTATTTTTCTCACTTTATCAAAAGTTTCCTGATATTCACTTTCGGCTTTTGAGTCGGCGACCAATCCACCGCCTGCCCAGCAGTAAATATTGTTATCTTTACAAATGAGCGTGCGAATCGTGATGCTAGTATCCATGTTACCACACGCAGACAGGTAACCGATTGAGCCACAATAAAGGTTTCTGCGGTGTGGCTCAAGCTCTTCGATAATCTCCATCGCGCGAATCTTTGGTGCGCCAGTTATGGAACCACCAGGGAAAGCGGCACGTAGAAGATCTGTATTGTCTTTATCCTCAGCTAATGTGCCAGTGACGGTGCTAACCAAGTGGTGCACTGCTGGAAAGCTTTCGATATCAAAGAGCTTCGGAACCTCAACAGTACCCGCCTGACAAACACGACTTAAATCATTGCGCAACAAATCTACAATCATAAGGTTTTCAGCACGATCTTTTTGTGACGCTTTCAGCTGCTCAGCATTTGCCTTGTCGGTGATTTCATCTGTGCTACGTGGCAAGGTACCTTTAATGGGCTTGGTTTGGACTTGCCTGTCGCTTACTCGCAAGAACCGCTCCGGAGAAATGCTTACGACAGTACTGTCGTCAAAGCGCATAAACGCTGAAAAAGGTGCTTGGTTCGCTTCTCTCAACGTTAGATAAGCGTCAAATTCATCACCATGGTAACTAGCGCTAAAACGCTGGGCTAAATTGATTTGATAACAATCACCTGCAATTAAGTAGTCGTGAACACGTGCAAATTTCTCATGATAAGCCTGTTCACTCATATTCGATTGCCAATCACTGGTCAGCGAGAATTGATTGTCAATGAATATGCTCTCGCTGTTAGTGAGGTTGTCAGCAAGCTCTTGCCATTGGTCAGCCTCTGCAACTAAATACGTTTGCTTGCTTTTTCTATCGTAGATAATAGCTTGAAGATAGAGCCCAACTGACATCGAGGGTTGCTTTATGTCATCTTCTGACATTGAAGGCAACTGCTCGAAACGACGACCTAAATCATAGCTGAAATAACCCACAGCTCCCCCGTTAAATGGGAGCTGTGAAGGCTCGACATTTGCGTCAGCAAAAATAGTGTTTTGCGCTTGTTTAAGTAGACTTAACGGGTCATCTGTCGACTGACGTGTCAGCGATGCAAAACGACTATCGAAAACCTTAATCTCGGTATCTTGCTCTCCAGCTGTGACGGTAACGGCTGGCTGCCATACCATAATATCAAACTGACTATCGACATGATCGCTGTCACAGGAGTCTAGCCAAATGCTCCAAGGCTCTCGAGCTAAGCGAGCAAATACACTTTGGTGACTCTTATTTTCGGGAAAAAGTAATGGTTTGGTGACCAGCGAGATTCTGTCGGTAAAGGTTTGCAAAATATACCTGTGATAAATGTCAGCAATAGATTTAGTCGATGGGCTTAATCACTATAATTGACTAGCCGCCCTGATATAAGCAGGGTATCATATCGGCAAAAATTTAACTTTCAAGTTAAGTTCAAAGAGAGCACAGAGAAACAATATGGCCATCATTAAACAACAAGACTTTATCGACAGTATTGCCGATGCCTTGCAATACATTTCTTATTACCATCCTCTAGACTTTGTTCAGGCGCTAGAAAAGGCGTATCACAAAGAAGAAAGCCAAGCAGCAAAAGATGCGATCGCACAAATCTTGATCAACTCTCGTATGTCAGCAACGGGTAAGCGTCCGATCTGTCAGGATACTGGTATCGTAACGTGTTTTGTGAAAGTCGGTATGGCAGTTCAGTGGGATAGCACTGATATGACGGTCCAACAAATGGTTGATGAAGGTACGCGACGTGCTTACATGAACCCTGATAACCCGCTTCGCGCATCAATTGTTGCAGATCCTGCAGGTAGCCGTAAAAACACTAAAGACAACACACCATCTGTTGTTCATATTGATTTAGTGGAAGGCAACGAAGTTGAAGTCATGATTGCTGCTAAAGGTGGCGGTAGTGAAAACAAAACTAAAATGGCGATGTTAAACCCATCTGACTCTATTGCCGATTGGGTTGTAGAAACCTTACCTAAAATGGGCGCTGGCTGGTGTCCGCCGGGTATGATTGGTATCGGTGTTGGTGGTACAGCGGAAAAAGCAGGTGTACTAGCTAAAGAAAGCCTAATGGACCCAGTAGATATTCAAGAGCTTATCGAACGCGGCCCTGAAAACGCTGAAGATGAATTACGTTTAGAAATCTACGAGCGTGTTAACAAGCTAGGTATTGGTGCACAAGGTTTAGGTGGCTTAACGACTGTGGTTGACGTGAAAATCAACTCAGCACCAACACACGCAGCGTCAAAACCAGTTGTGATGATCCCTAACTGTGCAGCAACACGTCATGTTCACTTCCACTTAGACGGTTCGGGTCCTGCAGACTTAACTCCACCGAAATTAGAGGACTGGCCGGAAATTACGTGGGAAGTTGGTGATAGTGTTCGTCGCGTTAACGTAAATGAACTGAAAAAAGCAGATGTTGCAGAGTGGAAAACAGGTGAAACCATTTTGTTAAGCGGTAAGATTTTAACGGGCCGTGACGCTGCGCATAAACGTATTCAAGAAATGATGGCGAATGGTGAAGATTTACCAGTCGACTTTACTGACAAGTTTATCTACTACGTAGGTCCAGTTGATGCCATTGGCGATGAAGCTGTAGGTCCAGCAGGCCCAACAACAGCGACACGTATGGATAAGTTCACTGATTTAATGCTGTCTCAAACTGGATTAATTGGCTCAATCGGTAAAGCTGAGCGTGGTCCTGCAACTTGTGAATCAATCAAGAATAACAAATCAGTTTACTTGATGGCAGTTGGTGGCGCTGCTTACCTTGTATCAAAAGCAATTAAGCATGCAAAAGTTGTTGCTTTCGAAGATTTAGGTATGGAAGCGATTTACGAATTTGACGTAGAAGATATGCCAGTAACTGTTGCTGTTGATAGCACAGGTGAATCTGCACACGTTACAGGTCCTGCTATCTGGCAAGCGAAAATTGAAGAGCTTGATGAGAAAATGGCGGCAGAATAAGCTTCCACTTTAAGCGGCTCACCAACTAATGAGCTGAAAAACGTTGAAAAAAGGCGCATTTTAGCGCCTTTTTTTATTCGCTGATTTTCTTTTGCTTACAGGTATGGTAATAATGACTGTTAATACTTACAGTGTTGTTTGCCTGTCTTTGGGAAAATCGCAGCTAGAAGGTCGATGGTCTTAGTATGAAGATTCATAGTAGAAAGCTTTTGGCCTTATTCCCTCAATAATTCAGGTTTTTGATAGAAAGAGGTTGGGCGTGTCGTTTTTATCTGAGTTGCCATTAGAAATACAAATGCTTCTGGTGTTATCTGCAGTAACGTCATTATTTTCACTGGTAGGTGTTATTGTCGCAGTGTCAGCTAAACGCAATCAAAGCATCAATCAACATCATGAGCAGCTTACCAACCTTGAAGATACGTCTTTGCGGCTCGAGCAACTTATTGGCCAATTGTCGAGCCAGCAGCAAGAGCAGTCACTCAATCAAATGCATCAATTTGAACACATGCATAATGAGCTTCGTATCAGCTTGATGCAGCAACAACACAACAGTGACGAAAAGTCACAGAAGCTTTTGTTTGATAAATTTCAGTCATTAAATCAGTTGCTAATTAACAACCAAGCTAAAGTCACAGAGCAGTTAACCTTAATGGCGAAGGTGAGCCGTGATGAGCAAGCCCAAAGCATTGAAAAGCTGACATCTTCTACCGATAAACGTTTGCAAGAAATTAGTGGGCAGGTAGAGAAGCGTCTTACGGAAGGTTTCGATAAAACCACGAAAACCTTCAACGATATCTTAAAGCGTTTAGCATTGATTGATGACGCGCAGAAGAAGATTACCGAGCTTTCTACCAATGTAGTGAGTCTTCAAGAAGTGTTAGCCGATAAACGCTCTCGTGGCGCTTTCGGAGAAGTACAGTTAAATGCATTGGTGCGCAACGTGTTGCCAGAAAAGCAGTTTGCACTACAGTACACCTTGTCTAATGGCAAAATAGCCGACTGCATACTGTTTTTACCGAAACCAACGGGGAATGTGGTTGTCGATGCTAAGTTTCCGTTAGAAAGCTATAAAACCATGGTGGACCCTCATGCTGAGTTGGCTGTGAGGCAAGCCGCAGAAAAGCAGTTTAAATTCGATATTAAAAAGCATATTAATGACATTGCGGGTAAGTATCTAGTCGAGAATGAAACCGCTGATGGTGCGGTAATGTTTATTCCTGCTGAAGCTGTTTTTGCCGAAATTCATGCGCATCATGCGGACTTAGTCGATTACGCGAACAAGCAACGTGTTTGGCTAGCGTCGCCGACAACATTGATGGCTATTCTAACGACAGCGAGGGCAGTCATTAAAGACGAAGCAACTAAGCAGCAGGTTCATATTATTCAGGAGCATTTAGCTGTATTAGCGCAAGACTTTGACCGCTTTAAAGGGCGCTTCAACAACCTAGCGCGTCACATCGATCAAGCGGCGACAGATGTAAAACAAATTCACACTTCGGCAGATAAGATTACCAAACGCTTTGAAAAAATTGAGCAAGTAGAGTTGCCAGACTCACTCAATGATTCGACTCTTGCAGAGCGCACAAACGCAGGTAAAGCTCTAGCTGCAGAATGAGTTGCTGAATGAGTGAAAAATAGAGTTGCAGATTAAGCGAAGGTTAAACGGTAGAATCGCTAACAGAACTAGCTACATGATTAACGTGCAACTACGCTACTGCTTGATAGAGTTGTACTCGGTTACGGCCTTGTGACTTGGCGTTGTAAAGCGCTTTACCGGCATGCACCAATAAGTCTTTTAAGCTTTATTTACTCTCTACTACGCTGGCGATGCCGAAGCTTGCCGTGCAGTGAAAGCTTAAATCATCAGCACTAAACTGATGAGTTTCTATGGTAATGCGCATTTGTTCGATGAGATTGTTGGCTTCTGATAATGTGGTATCAGGTAAAATAATCGCGAATTCTTCACCACCTAAGCGCGCAAAAAAGTCCTGTGGACGGCACTTTGCGGTTGACAGTTCAGTAATCTCTTTCAAGCAGATATCGCCTACGAAGTGACCGTATTGGTCATTGATTTGCTTAAAATGGTCGATATCTAAAATCGCTACCGATACCGGCCTAATATCACTGTTACTTCGTGAAAATATGCGTTCGCCTTGCTCGAAGAAAGCGTGTCTATTGGCTGCACCTGTTAGTGCATCGGTTGTCGCTTGGCGAGTGAGGTTTAATTCATTTAGTTCAATTTCTTTTGCAAAAATAGTGAGTACTAAGATCATTTCTAGCATATTCACTAAGATCACAGACTGATAGAGCATATGATTAAGCTCGTCATACAACACAATAAGCGGGTTTTCATTCAGTGTATTTTCACAGAAAAAGAACAGTACAACCGCAATTAAACTCAAACCTACCTTTTCTTTCTTTTCACTCAGCTCGAATAGTAAAAATGCGCCTGTAGGCACTAAGAAGTAGTAAAGATGAAAGCCAGACGCATTGGTGACATATACATTCGTGCAAACGACAAGATGCAACATCAGCACGCAAAAGAACCAAATTTTACTGCCGCGATGGGCATGAAACTTGTTGTACACCAGTGTGGCAGCATACGCTATGGTAAACAGCAGATTAATGCCTGCCACTTGCATGTTATCCAGGATAAAAACGTAGTTGAGGGTGTATAGACCTGAAATTGCGGTAGTGATAATGCCGATTAGATTCGTAATCTTAATGCGATTGGCAACAGAGAAAGCGAGGTGTGCTGTTCCTGTTGCGATTAAGTTTGAAAAAAATTTGGCAAATAACATAAATTCATTAGCTTAAAGAGTTCGCTAGAAAGCGACGTTTACGAAAACAACCGTTAATAAAATCGGACAGGCTATTCCTAAATAGTTACCCCAAAGGCTAAGCCATTTGTTGGCGTCGAGGCGCGCTTTGTCTTTTAGCTTGTTGCCTCGGTTCCACAACCAGCCGACAACAATAAAGTAAAATAAGCAGCTTAATGGTTGAACTATAGTGGTTAATACGCGAATAACAAAACCAAAAAGTACGTCAAAGAAAGCAATAAGCGTCATACTTGCGCTAAACACTATTGCCGATATTAGCCAAGTGGCTTTGCGGCGAGACATACTCTTTTCTTCGACAAGATAAGAAACTGGAACCTCAGTTGATGAGATAGTAGACGTCAACGCGGCAATCGATAGTAGAGAGAAGAAACCTGTTGCGACAACTAATCCAATAGTGCCCATCGAACTGAAAAGCGTTGGAAGGATTTGGAAAATAAGTTGCCCTTCACCAATAAGTTTTTCATTGGCAAATACCTGCTGGCCCGCATATTGGGCAACAAATAAGGCAGGAATGATCAAAAGGCCTGCGAGGAACGCAATAAATGTGTCTAGAGCACCGATAGATAATACTAGCTTACCAATATCCTTATCCTTAGCCATGTACGAACCGTAAACCATCATGCCGCCAACACCGATAGACAACGAGAAAAACGCTTGTCCCATCGCTGAAATCACAAGGGTAGGGTCGGTAACTTGGCTAAAGTCAGGGATAAGATAAGTGCGCAAGCCTTCCATCGCACCGTCTTGTTGAAGAATGTAAATAATTAGGCCAATTAGCATCAATAAGAGCAACGGCATTAAACGGGACGACCATTTTTCGATACCACCGTGAACGCCTTGGTGGACAATACTTGCACCTAAGATAATAAATATTGGTGTGAATACGAGGTTTCTTGTTGTGTTGTCAGTTGCCAGCCAAACACTTAGTTCACTAAAACCAGCTAGCGCAGAAAGTGAAGAAAGCGCATGGGAAAGCATCCAGCCGGCGACTATGGTGTAGAAGCTCAGCATCATGATTGCACCGCATAAGCCGGCTTTACCCATAGCACGACCGAATCGTGGCAGGTTTTCTGTGCAAGCTTCGCCGAGTGCACTTACAGGGTTTTTCTGTGCTTGGTTGCCGATATAGATTTCTGCGTAAAGCGCAGGCAACGCGAGTAAGAAGGTAACAATTAGGTAGACGAATAAAAAAGCACCACCACCATTATTTGCCGCATTAGTGGGAAAACCCCAGATATTGCCTAAACCGATGGCAGAGCCAGCTGCCGCTAATACAAAACCAATGCGAGAATGGAAGGAATCTCTAATCAAAATCTACTCTTTACTGCCGTTATTATCGTTTTTTGCGAGCTTACCGAGTTAACCCTCGATAGTGAAGTATTTTTTGGGAGATCTCACTTATTTCGACCCATTAGTATTGGAATTAATGTTATTAGCCCCTATTATCGCATCATCATAAGCAGGCATTAACAAGAGAGCATTATGCTGCAATATAAAATTATTCCAGTGACGCCATTTCAGCAAAATTGTACTGTGTTTTGGTGTGATGAAACAAAACAAGCTGCGGTAGTTGACCCTGGTGGAGACGTTGACCAGGTGATTGCTTTTATCGATGGGCAAGGATTAATGCTAGATAAAGTGTTACTTACTCATGCGCACATCGATCATGCAGGTGCAACGAAAGCACTTTCTAACCATTACGGCGTTAAAGTTGAAGGTCCACAAAAAGAGGATCAATTCTGGATCGATTTAATCCCAATGCAAAAAGAGCGCTTTGGCTTTTCTCATGCGGAAGCTTTCGATACAGATCGTTGGCTAGAGCAGGGAGATACCGTGTCTTTTGGTAACATTGAAATGGAAGTCTACTTTTGTCCTGGCCATACGCCGGGTCATGTCGTGTTTTTCCACCGTGAATCAAAACTAGCGCAAGTGGGTGATGTTCTTTTTAAAGGCTCGATTGGTCGTACTGATTTTCCTAGAGGTGATCACGCCACGCTAATTAACTCTATTCGCAATAATTTGTTCCCATTAGGTGATGATGTGCAATTTATTCCGGGTCACGGTCCAATGAGCACATTCGGTGAAGAACGTCGTTCAAACCCATTTGTTGGTGATGGTGTTCGTTAGTTATGGTGAGTTCGTTTGTAAAAAGTGCGCAAAGCCGATTAAAAGACATTGATTCAAGCAAGTGGTTCCAAGGGATCGTTATTGCGGTCATCATACTTTCCGCATTATTAGTCGGGGCCAAAACCCACAATCTACCATCAGAAGCCATCGCGGTTTTGGCTATTTTAGATATCGCCGTAACGGTTTTTTTTGTTGTTGAGTTGACCATTAGATTTTTTGCTTACCCAAAAAAGCGTGAGTTCTTCAAAAGTGGCTGGAACATATTCGATACCATTATCGTTATTGGCTCGTTAGTTCCGACCGGCGGCTCTGGCGTGTTAATCGCTCGATTACTGCGTGTGTTTAGAGTGCTGCGTTTAGTGTCAATGGTGCCAGAATTGCGCTTATTGATTAATGCTCTGATCGCTGCTATTCCGCGCATGTCTTACATCGCGTTGTTGATGTTTGTCATTTTCTACATCTACGCAGCCATAGGCAGTATCGTTTTTAGCGAGATAAACAGTGAACTTTGGGGCGATGTATCGATTGCGATGTTAACCCTGTTCCGGGTCGCAACGTTTGAAGACTGGACAGATTATCTGGGTTTGTTCTCTTTGTCTATTTTGTTGGCATTTTCCTCAAGGGCACTATTATCCTATTGTAAAAATCTTCGGGATAAGTCGTGGTACAAGAAGTTCTTATCAAAAACTACAGTTATGGTTCAAGGCATTTAAACTTCTATGCCTTACTAGACGAAAACGAACTTCCACTTTTTGCTCCAACATTATTCTTATTTCATACCGCAATTGAAGGTCAGGATGTTAAAACCACCAAAGCATACGCACATGACCTCAAATCCTTTTTCAATATTCTGAAAGAGTCATCAGGAGCACGTGGCAATGGTTCCTTGGAATTTAAGGATGTCACTGATGTTCAAATGGATGGATACCTAAACGGTTATCTTATTGAACACAGAAAGCTCAGTATCAAACCATAGATGGGGTCTTTTACACATTATACGCAAAACCTAAAGTGGTGAAAGTGTCTAAGGCTGAGTTTGTGCTAATGCGAGATTGTGATTTTTCGCCAGAGGAGCTGATTGAACTGCGAGAAATGTTTCAGATAAATTAATTAGTTAGATTAATAAACAACTCTAGCTCGTTAAAATTGTAATAGCTCATATTTGATCTTACAGTTTCGATGAATAGATTTAGACTTTATCTGACAGGCAGCTATGAGCGAGGAACGGACGTTGAAATTCTTATTTTTGAGCCTATGAGTTGCTAACTTTCTCCCATATTCAGGAAAATGAGTAATTTGCGCATTTTCATTTTTCTCAAATAATCTACAACATATATTTTTAATAACGCTGGCAACTATTTATCAACTTTGTTAAAACTAACCTATTAAGAAACATGCGCTATTTCCGCACTATTAAATTGTTAACAGAATACATGTAAATAATTGGTTTCAAGTGAGTGAATAATAATAAAGGAGTTATTGGTTTGGGAAAAATAATTAAACTCATACGGATGAACCCAGCATTAATGTATTGGGTTGCACCTTTTACTATGCTAATTATCTTATCATACATATTTTTTAGCGTTGATAGTTTAGAAATATTTATAGATGGAATTGAAGTGATTTTCACAATGTCTGCTCCGCTTACAATTATGGCTTTAGGAGTAGGATTAGTTTTGGCTTCAGGTGAGGTTGATATTTCAATTTCGGGTGTTGCGACTTTTACGGGAATATTATTTGCTATTTTTACAAACTTTATAGGATCCCTAGTTACTCCTTACAGTATTTTTTATTTATTTTTAGCACTTATTTTTTCGGTGATAATAGGTTCAATTATAGGTGCTCTATCCGGTCGTATTGTTGTTAATAAAAAGGCTCCATCACTTGTCTCGTCTTGGGCAATTGGTGGTATTTTATTTGTTATATCGGGAATGCTTGCAAATTCAGGTTTAATTTCTTGGTTAGATTCGATAAACGAATCTAGAAATATAAGCACAATTGATTTGTTTCAATCTACTCCAGCAGACTTTTTCGAGATACCAAGTATAGGGTTTGGGTTGGTTCTTGTTGTTTTGTTTTTAATTATTGTAACAATCAACTTCATGTGGTTAGACAAGCGAACCCAAGCTGTAGGTGCTAATGCTGATAGCGCAGTATATGCGGGAATTAACCCCGGGAAAACTATAAAGTCAGCATTTATATTTTGTGCTTGTTGCGCAGCGATATCAGGAGTTTTAGTGTCTTTTATTTATAATGGTGCACCTTCTGAAATTTTAGGTAAAGAATTAGTTGCGATTGCTATTGCTGTTCTTGGAGGAACAGCACTATCAGGAGGGTATTACAACCCTTATTCAATATTTTGTGCTTCAATTCTTTGGTCATCGCTTGAATGGATATCTGATACCCAAAGCATTGAGTTTTTGGGAAATTATCAAGCTTATATCCCGAAGATAATATTTTGCGTGATTTTACTGCTCGTTTTGTTTCTTACTGGTGAGAGGTTAGGGAATCAAGGTTTGCGTAACATTTATATTACGCCTAGAACTAGGTAAGGAACAAAAAATGAAATTACTTAATTATATATTATCGGCATTTATGATCTTAACCCTCATTGGGTGCTCGCCAGCAAATAACCAAAATGGCGAAATTTTGTTACTACTAAAAACTCTAGATAACCCCTTCTTTTTAGAAATTAAAGAAGGAGTTAAGACGGAAATGGACAATAAAAACTTGCAATACAAGTTAACAGTTAAGGCAGGTGCTTTTGAAAAAGATATCGAAACTCAAAGAAGAGTATTAGAGTCATATATTTCAGCAAAAAAAAATGTTCTTAAAGGCGTAATTATTACCCCATCAGGTTCACAAAATGAGCTAGTGAGACAAATCAAGAAATTAAATAATTTAAATATACCAGTAATATTGGTGGATACCGACATTGATATAGAATCACTTAATGATGTTGGAGCCTATTATGACTACTATGTTGGCTCTGACAATTTATATGGGGGAAAGCTTGCTGGAGAATACCTTTCAAAATTTTTATCACAAGAAAGTAAGGTGTTGATTCTAAATGGACCAAATAACCACGAAACGGCAATGAAAAGAAGAAATGGTTTTGTTAATTCTATAGAAGAATTGCAAATACAGCTAATTGAAAGAACAGCAAATTGGCGAGAAGATGAGGCTAGGAAATTAGTAAGTTCACTTATTTCTGCGGGAAAAAATGTCGATGCTATATTTGCTGCAAATGACAATATGGCATTGGGAGCTATTGAAGCATACAGAACAATTGGAAGAGATGAACCTATCCCTGTAATTGTAGGCTTTGATGCTATTGATAAAGCCGTTGAAGCTATTGATTCAGGAAAGCTAGCTGCATCAATCAAACAGCGTCCTTTCACTATGGGGGAGAAAGCCGTACAGCTAATGTTTGGTAACAAGGCTGAAGGAAATAATTCAAGAGAAATGGTTAAACTTGAAGTTGTTAGCAAGGACAGATGATTATGTCTGCTTTTAAAATTGAAAATTTTTCAAGTTACGTAACGGATAAAGACGGTAACACTGTTGACATTTTTGATGATGCCGCTCTTTGTATAGATGAGCCGGGAATTTACACACTTGAGGGAGAGAATCAATCTGGAAAAAGCATATTTGTTAAATCAGTCATGCAAGTCAACCCAAACTGGTTTCATGCTACAGAGAATAAAGACAATTACCATACGTTAAAGATATCTAACGGAAATGAAAGAGCCAAAAGAGTTAGTTTCAAATGCATCAGTGATGCATATAAAAACGGAGTTGGCGCTGTATTTCAAGATGATGATTTAATTCCAACTATGACAATTAAGGAACAAATTATCTTGAGGCATTGCCAGCCTAAACTGAACAACTATTTATCTCTAATTGGAAGTGCTTTTCTGAGACTAATAATTTCATCAGGGAAGATTAAATTTCTATCCAAACTTGTTCGCCTAGATAAAGTTTCTACCTATATAGAAAAATTAGAATCAAGAGTAAGTGATTTTTGTAACCCAGAACAACTGCTAAAGAAAGCTGAAAGTATACTAAGTACATATGATAAACAATATTTAAATATTTTAGATAAGTACCCTACACAGCTCTCTGGAGGAGCAAAAGCTGTTGCAAAATTGCTCTCTGTTCAACTTCAGGAGAATATTGAGATAGTTTTTCTTGATGAACCATTTAATGGTGTTCAATCGAACGCTTGGCCTAAAATTATTGAAGTCCTAAGGTGTTGGGTTAAAAGTAATAATAAAACTTTAGTTGTTATTACTCACAGTAAAGACGAAATAATTAGATGGCAGCCTAAACGTAGATATGAGATTAAAGAAAAAAAAATAATTGCCAAAAGACCTTGTAATTACCAAGAGTTAGTATCAGCAATTCCTGACTGGATTGATCTTTATCCTGTTTATACTGCGCCTTTTACAGATCATGATTGGTTAGAGTATTTAAAATTACAGAAAGCAGTATTGATCATTGATGAAAAATTAAAAGACACACAAGCTACGTCAAATTTATTGACATTTCTGGACTCTAAGCAAGTATCGTCCAATGTTATCTATAAAAAAGGAGGGGAAGAGGTAAAGTCTTGGGATGAATATAGGCAGATAATCGAAAAGTTGTTAGATATTATGCCAAGGCCAGATAGCGTCATTATAATAGTCGGAGGGGGATCAATTCTTAATTTTGGGGGGGTTGTTGCTTCAACAGTGCATAGGGGGGAAGCTCCTTCAATATTAGTTCCTACTACTGTTCTTTCAATAGCAGATGTAGCTGTTGGAAGTAAAACCTCTATTAATGTTTCAAAGAATAATGATCATAGAAAGCATTTTGTAGGAACATATGCTAACCCGTCTGCCGTATTATTAGATCCACTTTTTTTAGAGAAACTTCCAGAGTTTGAATTAATTTCAGGGCTTTCTGAATGCTTGAAACATGGATTGTTACAGGACGAAAATCTATATCGAGACGTGGTTGATGCTTTGAGTACGAGAAACTTAAATTCAGAGGAAGCATTTGAGTTAGCACATAGAACAATGATTCTTAAGAGTTTAATTTTAAATGTGGATCCTAAAGAAAAGAACCTTGGGCGAGTATTATTGTATGGGCATTTGCACGCTCACGTGCTAGAAAGAATAGCAAATTTTTCAATTCCACATTCTGTATCTGTATGGTGGGGAATTTTAATTGACTTACTTTTAGGTGGTCATGAAGATATTTATAGTGAGATAGTAGACGCTCTTTCAAGGCATCGTTGGTTTGGTGACACAATAACGAATCAAATCTCAACCGTTGAAGAATCTACTTTCAAAACTGCTTATTGCCTAGATACTAAACCAATTCATTATAATGATGAGGTAAACTCAGAAGGTTTTCACTTCCTAGATTTTGAAAGTATAGGTATATATGGTGATAATTCTTCAGAAGTAAAAGTAAAATCTACTGATTGGGCACGTTTATATAGTATAATTCACAGGGTTTTGAATGACAAAGGAATGCAAAAGTCAGCCAATATCAAGGAAGCTTAGATGTTGAAATTGAGAATTCTGCTAACAAGGCAATAAAGCCGGGTTTGTAACAGTTTTCTCGGTTCAACTGCGTTTCACATTCTAGTGAACTGTTACCACTTATTGAGACGTTACCACCGTCTGTTATTGGCACATATGCGACTGTCAGATTTGATTGAGTTCTATTATTCGAATCTGACAGATCAAGTTAAGACTTATTCAGGTGAAGTTAACCCAAAGGTTAATAAGGCTTATCGCAAGCTACTTAGTTGTACTAGCTCGTAGGCTACTTAAGGTTTTGATTTAAGTAACTAAATTTAAGTGATTTTATAATTCATTAAGTCGCCAAATTGGTTCTTCTTCTTCCCACCAAACAATAGTTATAAAGTCACCTCCATGATAATGAAATGCATGCTCATGTACGATAACGTCGTTAGCATCTTCAGTTCTACACCAAATGCTACCATCTATTATTTTGGCTGATTGATCGGTTGTTTTCTTTAATATCAAATCAGATACACATGAGCCTAGAGGCGCTTCTGGTGGCGGCGAAAAGTAATAATGTAAATCATCGTTTTTGGAAAAATACTTTCTTTTGCCGCTAGAGTCATAACAGGCAAAGAATCCCATGTGATGATTTAATGAAATAGTTTTGCGTAGAGCGACCATAAAACTACTATCATACGTACTTTTTATCATACTAATGGTATCTAAATTTAGAGGGCTGCCTTGAAGGGACTTTTTAGCTAGATATGTTGGTATCATCAGTTCTGAAGCAAATGTATTAGCGACTTTTTCTTTCGGAGGTATTCCCTTTGTATATGGGTCCATATCACTATGAGAACATAAGTTTCCAATCTTACCCCTATCTTTAAACCAATGCCCTAATTCATGCCCAATAGAAAAGCGCTGTCTGGGCCACTTTGATTCTTCGTTAACCGTAATTATTGCTCTATCACCAATACCTATTATTCTTGCTTCACATCCTGTTAAGTATTCTTTTTTTACTGTAGCCCCCTTGTAGTAGGCTATAGCTTCAATATCGATTTCAGTGGGGGAAGTAATACCAAGCTCTTCGAGGTATAGGTCTTGCACTTCTTTGACAATACCTTTATTCATCAATGTTTACTTCACCAAGTTCGATTAGGTTGTTGATAATACTCAACGCTTCTTCATCAGAAAGATCTTGCCCGTCACGAAAAGCAAGTGTCGCTTTACCAGACATAAATAACTCAATTAGGTATCCTTTAGCATCAACACCTTTTCGCTCCAAAAAAGAAGTCAGCTTTGATTTTTCAGGTTGGAAACTATGTTTTTGATCTAACTGTGCTCTTACATTCTTAAGCTTTTGTTTTTTTGCCAATAGAACAGCATCTTGAGTAACTTTTTTGAAGGAATTTAAATGTTTATCGATCTTAACACATTGAGATGCTAGCTCTTTTTCAACTTCATCGTCATCTAAATCTAAAATCGAATCGTACGAATATTCTTCGATGTTACTAACTACATTTTTATAGCTCATATGCATTGCGTCTCCATACGTAATTGCTTTCTTTTTCTAGTAAAGCGCTTATAAGCTGTGTCATATTTTTTTCTATCACCACCGAATAGAGTGTCAGTGATTTCTTTAGCCTTAGCGCCCTCACCAATGAGTTTTATCATTGATAATATTTGCTCATCTTCTCCAAAATGTTTGAGTATCAATTGATATTTGTATTCACTTAATACCTCTTCTGGGTTTTCACTAGTAGGTTTGAACTTTTCTAAGTCTATACCATCTTCAGCATCAAACCTGAGGGATGCGTCTCTAGCTTGTTGATATTTTGAATTTATGTATGCATCGCCAATACTTTTCATAGCATTGAAAAGTGTGGCAACTAGCTTTATTTCTTTAGGTGCCTTTCTTGAGCCTGTGATGAAACGACTAACAGCCTCTTGAAATAAATCTTCAACTTCGCAGCCAAGCGAATAATCTAGGCAAAATCTATATCCAAATAACATTAACTTCTTATATTCTGATTGACTTAATTCCGATAAAGCGGATGTAAATTCATCAACAGAATAATAAGTATATTCCTTTTCCATACTTCTATCCTTTATGGCTTTCATAAATAAATTTTCTGGACATGTCCAGAAA
>JAKVCY010000134.1 GCA_022448425.1 Thalassotalea sp.
AAAGCCTAATTGATGTCATTTGTGACAGCTGTGCGTGATATGTATAGCGTTTTCGGTCTAGTTTTCACCGTTTAGCTTTAAATCGCCTGGCTTCAAATTCAGGGCCTAAGGCTGATGCAAATCAGTATAGGGATAATGAATAAGCGGCTGGCGGTACACGCGTGGCTGGCGATTGTATGTAATTGCTATGTAATTACATACACAAGCACAAAAGAGGCATTGATAGTGCGCCTACTAACCCTGTAGATCGAAAAAAGATAAAAATATGATCTGCAGGTATTAGTTGTTCATGGTGGCGCAAACTCCAAGAAGTGAATGACTATAAAATAAGCAAGTAAAAGAAAGGCGTCAAGTCTGACGCCTTTATCTCATGTTTTTCTGAAGAGATTAACGCACTTGGTTCGGTTGGTACCTAGGCTGTGATGCGGAGCTTTGCATATCTTCCTGATCAATGGTTAGTCCTTCTCGACGACTAGGACCTTGAAAGCGCACTTTGTATGTATCGTATTCTTTGATAGATTCAAAACAATAGCGACCAAGCGCATTCTCAAGTTCAGTAAGGTTATGATTAGTAATTAAAATACAGTTTTTCTTGTTAACCAAACGCTGTCGTAACAGATTACCAAACCAGCTTTGAGCGTTTTTCTTAAGTGCTGATTCGTTAACGCATACTTCATCTAAAATAAGGAGATCTACGTCTAGTAATTCCTGATGTATTTCTCTAAAACGCTGGCTAGCATTGTCTGTTGCTGCAAAGTCGTAAGAAAAGTTTCGCATTTCTAGCAACGATGATAACTGACGATACAAAACCGTTATCTCGTATTGTTCTATCAATTGATGTGCAATAGCGCCTGCAATGTGAGACTTGCCGCGACCGTAATCACCGTAGAACAACATCATGTGCGAGCCGCTCTGGCGCCACGCAGGGTCATCGTGAGCTGCAATAAAAGATTGCGCAATAGATACTGCTTCAATGACATCGTCGCTGTCTTCAACAAGATTAGCGAAGGTCCATTTAGGGTTTAGATCAGAACGGCCATGAATAGCTTCTACACGCGCTTTTTTGCTGCGCTGCTGTAGTTGCGATACTTCTTCATTCGCTTTCGCTTCGTACTGCTTACGAAGCGTTTTATAGTCGATGTATTCATTACCGGGATCGACGTTCTTTTTAAGTGCTTTTGCTAAATTGGCAATTTTGTCTGTTATACGATCCATAATGGCTTAACTCTTCTTTGACGAGGCGTACTTTTCCACCAGCTTTCTAGCATTATCATCTGCTTCAATGCCCGCTGCAACTTTCACTTGTTGTGATCCCACCACTTTTGTTGGTGTTGAACCAAAACCCGCTGCTAGCCTTTTTCGCTTGATGTTATTGGCAAATTTTTGGGTCCATTGAAACTCACTGAACACTGAACTTGGTCGGCCAAGCCAATAGGCAATAAATTCGCCTACATCGTTATCATCATACGTTTTATCTATGATGCCAAGTAACGATGCCATTTCTTCAAAAAGTGCTTTGTTGGGCTGCCAAGACGCCGACATCGCGCTATGTCGCTGATGTAGCTGTTCAAAATCTGATGCTGGCGCTGAAATTAATGGTAGTAGTAGCGTTTGACCATTAATGGTGTGCTCAAGGTCAAGGTTCACCGGAATGGCGACTAAACCCACCTGCTCAAGCTGCTTTAACAGGCTGTTAATTTGGCGGCCACGCTGAAATGACGTCTCTTTGTTGTCACCATTAAGCAGCGATAACAGCTGCTTATAATCGATAGGGGAGGATGATGTTGTTGCACTATTAGCGCCTACGCGCAGTCCAAGTAAATACAGAACGCGGCATTCATTAGATAATGGCGATTGTAGTGCCGTAATTTCTGCTTGGGTAAGCGCATCTGTCATAGCGAATTAGCCTGCCAACTGGGCATCAAACCATTCAACCGCGGCGTCTTCAGGAATTGGATGCTCTAACACATCAATGTAAAGTGCCTCAGCAACAAGCTTTCCGCCATTGTCAGTAATGTGTTTTTCCATTTCTTTTGCGCCAAAACAGAACGTGTCGTAGCTGGTGTCGCCTAGTCCGATAACATAAGCGTTAACACTGGATAAATCGCTTTGTGTAAGCTGCTGAGCAAACGGTTGAATGTTATCTGGTAACTCACCTGCACCATGTGTAGATGTACACACAATCCATGGTGAGTTTGTTTTTATATCATCAAGGTTTGGCTCTGTGTGAATGGTATGAGTGTGTCCGTTAGCGTCTAACCTTTCTGCAATGGCGTCTGCAACATATTCAGATGCACCTAACATGGTGCCAACGATAATCTCAAAATGCTTACTCATGAAATACGACTTCTTATTCTTATTTACCAATACAAAACGAGGAAAAAATCTTTCCAAGTAGATCATCAGAGGTGAACTCACCTGTGATTTCACACAACGCCTGATGCGCTAAACGTAACTCTTCTGCTAACAGTTCGCCCGCCATGGCATCATGCAACTGTTGTTCGCCTGTGCTCACAAAATTAAAAGCTTGATCAAGTGCGTCGATATGACGTCGTCTTGCAATAAACTGGCCTTCGGTAGTGGTATCAAAGCCCATGGTTTTAGCAAGATGTGCTTTAAGCGTATCAACACCGTCGCCTTGCTTAGCTGATAAGTTTATTACTGAAATATCGCCGTGTTGTGTGCTTACACTACTTTGGCCAATATCCAATGTACTCAAATCGGCTTTATTGCGCACTACGGTTACCGGGATGCCTTTTGGCAAGCGGTCCATAAATTCAGGCCAGATATCGTAAGGGTTAATGTCACTGGTTGCGGTAGAGTCTACAACAAACAGTACATGGTCGGCTTCGTTTATGGCTTGCCATGCGCGTTCAATACCAATTTGCTCTACTTTGTCAGGGCTTTCTCGTAAGCCAGCGGTGTCAATAATATGCACCGGCATACCGTCAATGTGAATATGCTCTTTTAGTACGTCTCGCGTG
This sequence comes from Thalassotalea sp., assembly GCA_022448425.1. Taxonomy (GTDB): domain Bacteria; phylum Pseudomonadota; class Gammaproteobacteria; order Enterobacterales; family Alteromonadaceae; genus Thalassotalea_F. The sequence continues at coordinate 2,985 of JAKVCY010000134.1, forward strand.
GTGCCCGCTATGTCGGTTACAATTGCGCTGTCTCTGCCTGCAAGCGCATTCAGCAAGCTTGATTTTCCTGCATTAGGTCTTCCTGCAATCACCACCTGCATACCTTCGCGCAAAAGCGTTCCCTGTTTCGCTTGTTCATGTACTTTTGCCAAGCTTTGCATGATTTCGCTTAGGTCACCTGACACTTTTCCGTCTGAAAGAAAGTCTATTTCTTCTTCTGGAAAATCAATGGCTGCTTCAACATACATGCGCAGATGTATTATTTGGTCTGAAAGCGTTTGAATTTGTTTAGAAAACTCTCCCTGCAAAGAGCGTAGCGCGCTTCGCGCTGCCTGTTGCGAGCTTGCATCAATTAAATCGGCAATGGCTTCAGCTTGCGCCAGGTCTAGCTTGTCGTTAAGAAAAGCCTGTTCACTAAACTCACCTGGATTAGCCAAGCGGGCGTGGCCTGTAGATAACACCGCATCAATCAGCATATCCATAACAACTTGGCCACCATGACCTTGTAGTTCAAGTACGTCTTCGCCGGTAAAGGAATTTGGGCCTTTAAAAAAAAGCGCAATACCTTGGTCGATAACCGTATTATTGCTATCTACAAACGGTGTATAGGTTGCTAATCGTGGCGCGAGCGAGCAGGGCACCAGTGCCTCGGCAATGGCTTTAGCTTTTGGGCCTGATACGCGAACAATGCCCACACCGCCACGACCTGGTGCCGTGGCTTGTGCAGTAATGGTATCAGTGGAAAGGGAGAGTGAATCCATAGTTAGTCGCGGAAGTTTTTAAATTGAAACGGTTGACCTAAATTAGACTCTTTTACCAAAGAGATGACTTGCTGAAGGTCGTCACGCTTTTTACCTGTCACGCGAAGTTCTTCGCCTTGTATTGCTGTTTGCACTTTAATTTTGGCGTCTTTCACAAGCTTCACAATTTTCTTCGCGGTAGGTTGTTCAATACCCTCTTTAAACGCAATAGTTTGACGGTATGTTTTGCCGTGGGCATCGTAGGGTTTTACATCCATTGATGATGTATCTACGTTGCGTTTAGACATGGCAGTACGGAACATACTTTCCATTTGTTGAAGTTGGAATTCAGCTTCAGCTTTCATTACAACGGTTTTGTCTTTGTATTCAAAACTAGCGTCTATTCCGCGAAAATCGAAACGCGTAGACAATTCACGGCTAGCATTTTCAGTGGCGTTACGCACTTCTTCCATGTTGATTTCAGAAACAATATCAAATGATGGCACAGGTATAATCCTCGTAAGACAAAACAGCCCGCAAAGGCGGGCTGTAAAATAAGTAATCAGCGCTTATTTTGCGTTGATGCCCCGCTTCTCCATTGAAGCATAAATCATCTTGGCTTGTATTAGTGTAATTACGTTACTTACTAGCCAGTATAGTACTAGTCCTGCAGGGAACCACAGGAAGAATACACTCATTGCTACCGGCATCCACTGCATAATTTTTTGCTGCATAGGGTCGGTAATGGTAGTTGGCTGCAGTTTCTGCAGAAGATACATACTGGCACCCGTTAAGATAGGTAGCACGAAGTATGGATCTTTAACCGATAAGTCGGTAATCCAAAGCGCGAAGTCAGCGTGACGTAGCTCTACACTTTCCATTAGCACCCAATAAAGCGCAAGGAAAATTGGCATTTGAAGTAGTAACGGTAAGCAGCCACCCATTGGGTTTACTTTTTCTTTGCGGTAAAGCTCCATCATGGCTTGAGACATTTTTTGTCTATCATCACCAAAACGGTCTTTTAGCTGCTGCATTTTAGGAGCAAGGTTACGCATGCGCGCCATTGACTCGTACTGCTTCTTCGTTAGCCAGTACATTGCACCTTTAACCACAACCGTAATTAGAATGATGGCCACACCCCAGTTGTTCACTAGGCTGTGTAGGAAAGTAAGCAATGCGAACAACGACTGTGAGATCCACCACAAAATGCCGTAATCTACAGTTAGGTCTAAACCGCGCGCAATTTTAGCTAGCTCTTCTTGGTCTTTAGGACCCATGTAAAGCGTAGAGGCAATAGTTTTGGTTTCACCAGCATTAATGCTTTCTGAAGGTGATAGCACGCCAATAACCGCATACTGGTTTTTCAAATTACGTGAATAAACCGTATTAGTCTGTTCTTGTGAAGGAACCCATGCAGACACGAAGTAGTGTTCAAGCATACCAACCCAACCTGCTTTAGTGGTTTCACGCAGGTTCTCATCTTCAATTTCGTCAAAAGAGTACTTCTGGTATTTGTCATCTTCAGTTGAGAACGCTGCGCCACGATATGTCGGCATAAACATGTTGCTGTCGTCTTCAAACTGCATCACTTGTTTAAGCTGAGCATATGGCTGAACGGCAGCTGTGTTTGTGCTGCCATTATTCACCGTATAGCTTACGTTTACGTCGTAACGGTCTTTGCTAAACGTGAAGGTTTTGGTAATAGACAGACCTTGATTGTTTTTCCAAGTAAGTGGAACAACTAACGTATCGCCAGACATTTCGTAAAACGTATTTTCTGCAGTGTAAACTGGACGGCCGCTGCTGCTCGCATCTGGGCCTTGGGCACCAATCAAACCACTTTGTGCAACGTATAGACCGTTACCTGAGCGCAAAAGGCTGTAAGGAATATCTGAGCCTTGCTCTACTGGGAATTTTAAAAGGTCAGCAGAGATTACGTCACCACCAAGAAGGTCGATGCGTAAATCCAGTGTATCGGTTTTTACTTCGATAATACGCTGAGTGTTTGTCGCAGACGCCATAGGTTGTGCTGCAGGCATACTGTCGCCACTCGGCACATCTTCATTGTTTGTATCATTAAATGACGGCACACCTTGAGGTGCTTCTTGCGACTGTTCTTGCACAACAGGCGTAACAGGCTGTGGCCCATATTCTTTTTGCCATTGTTGCCAAAGCAAAAAGCTAACTAGCGCGAGGCCAATTATCAGAAAACTACGTTGCGATTCCATAGAGGTCTCTTTATTGTGAGTGTTTATCTTGTTGTTTTTCCGGTACTGGATCGTATCCACCGGCATGCAAAGGGTGGCATTTTAATATGCGTTTAATAGATAACCAACCGCCTTTTACCAATCCATGTGTTTTTAATGCGTCTATAGCATACCAAGAACAAGAAGGATGGAAACGACAACGTTGTCCTAAAAGCGGTGAAATAAACCACTGGTAACCTTTAATGAAGATTAAAGGAACAATAATTAGGATTTGTTGCAGCGCTTGTTTAACTTTTTCCATAGCTTATCCAATGTTGCAAAAACTTCTTGGTTGCTAAGGTTATCTGCACCAGATTTACCAATGACGATGATATCAACGTTGGGTAAGTTATGCTGCTTATGCCTGAAACTTTCTCTGACTAATCGTTTTAAACGGTTTCTGTCGTGTGCTTTGCGAATACGTTTTTTGGCAAGCGTTATGCCCAAACGTGGAGATGCAAGAGAATTGTGTCGAGCTAAGATAGTAAAAGAGGGAGATACTGCTGGAGTTGCGTTATCAAACACATAGGTAAAGTGGGAGGGAGTTAACAGACGTAACTCCCTAGAAAACGTATTCTCGCCCACTTTGGCGTCTTTCTAATTAAGCTGAAAGACGAGCGCGGCCTTTTGCACGGCGAGCTGCTAGTACTTTACGACCATTTTTAGTCGCCATACGAGCACGAAAACCGTGAGAACGCTTGCGCTTAAGATTGCTCGGTTGAAATGTTCTTTTCATGACC
>JAKVCY010000135.1 GCA_022448425.1 Thalassotalea sp.
ATATATCGATTTTTTGTGAGCCGCTTTCGCAGCATATAGTAGTTCAATATCCATATTTTTTATAGGTATATAATGCCCCGTTTAGGAGGTAATTATTGGCTAATAAATGAAAACAGTGAGTAAATCCAACTGTTTTGCGTCCATTGATTAATTTATTTGTTAGCTATACACATTCCATTCTGTAGCTCAAAGTTAAATTAGTTATGCTATCTGAGTTTGCAATGTAACGAATAATAGCCTTTTCGCTGTACCAGTCACCAGACCATATAAATCTGAACTCACCATCTAGATTTTCAGATTCATACGCTTCACCGTTTAGCATCAAATGTATAACGGAAGAACCGGTAGAGTTTCCATAGCCTTCTATCTTAATAGCTATAACTTTATCTCCACATGTACTCGTTAATGTAAAAGTTTGAGATTTTGTTAAATTCTTATAATTGATTGTGGAAACTTGATAATTATTACTACAAGCTATTAAACCAACCAATAAAAAATAGACTAAAACTCTCATTCGATTACACCATATAGCTAACGCCGAGATAAGCGGCAAAAAGTAGTTGGCTAAAATTAGGAACGAAATGACGCGAGCCAAGCTTTTTGCGTCCCATCATAATTGCCTTGATACTTATTGAACCTTCTCCCCGAAGTTTAGCGAACAGCTAAACTTCAAGGCGACCAAACCAAAAGGAGAAAGCTCAGTGAAATTTTATACTAATTATCATAAATATTATTGTGGAATTGATCTACATGCACGCATTTTATACGTTTGTATCCTTGATGATCGCGGCAGCAAAGTTGTTCACCAGAAAATAAAAGCCGATAAAACCGCATTACTTAAACTCATTTCCCCTTACCTCGAAGATATCGTTATTGGTGTTGAGTGCATGCATTGCTGGTATTGGGTCAGTGACTTATGTGCTGAACAGGGTATTGATTTTGTGCTTGGTCATGCCCTCTACATGAAAGCGATTCACGGAGGCAAAGCCAAAAACGATAAAATTGACTCATATAAAATTGCTAGCCTATTACGAGGTGGTAACTTTCCACTTGCTTACAATTACCCCGCACATATGCGTTCTACTCGTGATTTACTCCGTCGAAGAACTAAGCTCGTTCAACATGGGGCACAATTAAAAGCACATATAGTTAACACTAATAGCCAATACAACTATCCAGCACTTGAGCTACATATGAAGAACAAATGTGTTCGTCAAGAATTCCAAACGCGTTTTGAAGACCAAGCCGTTCAACGCAATATCAACTTCGACCTCGCCATTCTCGATAGTTACGCAGAAGAGCTTAAAAAGCTTGAATATTACTTAGAGGGCAAAGCAAAGCAGCATCAGCCAAATTATTATACTCAGCTTCGCACCATCCCAGGTATTGGTCTTATTTTAGCGATGACTATTTTGTATGAGATTGGAGACATTAACCGCTTTGAATCTGTACAAAAGTTCGCTTCTTACTGCCGACTCGTGAAATGTAAAGCCGAGTCCGCTGGTAAAACCTATGGTACTAGTGGTAATAAGATTGGTAATGGTCATTTAAAATGGGCCTTTAGCGAAGCCGCTGTACTCTATTTACGCGGCAATGACAAAGCTCGTCGTTACTTAAACAAACTGCAAAAGCGTATGAGCAAAGCCAAAGCGTTATCTGTCCTTGCCCACAAGCTTGGGCGTTGTGTGTATTTTATGTTGAAGAATAAGACAGTATTCGATGATGAAAGGTTTTTAAAAAGCTAAGTCGCACAATGAGGTGAGCTGCTCTCCTAACTAGATAGGCATGAACAACCACGCATTATTTGTGTTTTAGTCAGCAAAAGCTGTGTTCGCAGGTAAGTGTTGTCGATGTAATAAGCTATTTGGCCTTGATTAGACACCTCATTGGTGCGCATTAATTTTGTAATGAATTAAATCGTTTGCACCTTAACTGAGCCTTTAACTAACTGGACACATGAGCCATATCCTTGAGTAGCGCCAGTTTAAGGTTAACCGATAAATGTCTAGTGGCCCTAAGCAATTGATGTATTGACTGATTTAGGCAGCGATAAGATCGCAATAAGAGACCCTCAATATGTGTTTGCCGTAAACGATTTTTAACGGCTAACAGACATACCGAAGATAAACAGATTTAAAAGATTACAAAGACAAATTAGCTGCTTAAAGCAGCTAAAAAGAATCGTTATGCTTACTTGACCCGAGAAGGTTCATATGTGTTAGAAGCCGCTTTCATAAAACGGTTTGATTTTGTAATTACCGCCGCTCATAACGAGCACCACAGGATAATAAGCGCGGTACGTTGCATTTAAAATTTCATCTGTGACCCAAACCAAATATTCATTTTTTGAAAATGAGCCTTTGATAATGATAGCCACGTCATGATGGCCTTTAT
>JAKVCY010000136.1 GCA_022448425.1 Thalassotalea sp.
AAGTGATAATTTCACAAATTTCCTCGTTGGAGAATGACTACAACAGCATCAATTTGCTTTATTCTAACTTCCCTGATATGGCTCTGAAGTGGTTAAATATTTATTTCAATTGGTATAAGTCTAAATAGAAAACGATGTAAATCAAAAACGCCAACACAAACGTTGGCGCTTTGAAAAGAGAAATAACAGCTCTTAATTAGAACTGGAAGGCGTCACTATCCATGGCCATCATTGAATCAACACCATTTACCATGCATGCGGCATGACCTTTAGCGCGAGGGAGCATGCGGTGGAAGTAGAACTGTGCTGCTTGTATTTTAGCTTGGTAGAAATCGACCTCATCACTGCCTTCGGCAATTTTATCTTGAGCGACTTTCGCTGACCTTGCCCAGAAATACGCAAGCGTTACGTAACCAGAATACATTAGATAATCCACTGAGGCACCGCCCACTTCGTCTGGGTTACTCATCGCTTTTTTAGCAATGGTTTCTGTTAAGCCTTGCCACTCTTGTGCATATGCCATGATAGGCTTGATAAATTCAGCCATCGCAGGGCTGTCATAGTTTTCTTGGCAGAATACTGTCACTTCCTGCGCAAATGGTTTTAAAATTTCACCTTGTGTGCCAAGTACTTTTCGGCCGAGTAAATCGAGTGCTTGAATACCTGTAGTACCTTCATAAATACAGGTAATCTTGGTATCACGCATTAACTGCTCCATACCCCACTCTTTGATGAAACCATGACCACCAAATATTTGAACACCGTGGCTAGTAGCTTCAAATCCAAGTTCGGATAAGAATGCTTTAGCAATCGGCGTTAATAGCGCAAGTTTGGTGTCGACTTCTTTGCGTTTTGCCGCATCAGTTTCGCGATGACCAATATCAACTAACTGAGCAAGGTATGAAACGAATGCGCGCCCACCTTCTGCAATTGTTTTTTGAGTTAGCAACATGCGTCGTACATCTGGATGCACAATAATAGGGTCTGCCGGGCCATCAGGATTTTTAGGGCCAGTAAGTGAACGCATTTGTAACCTATCTTTTGCGTAGGCTAGCGCGCCTTGGAAAGCTGCTTCCGCTGATCCTACACCTTCGTTAGCAACACCAATACGCGCTGCGTTCATAAAGGTAAACATGCAGTTAAGGCCGCGATTTACTTCACCTAGCAGATAACCTTTTGCACCATCAAAGTTAATTACGCAAGTTGCGTTGCCATTAATCCCCATTTTGTGTTCGATTGAACCACAGTTGACGCCGTTACGCTCGCCGACAGAGCCGTCGTCGTTAATCGACATTTTAGGGACAGCGAAAAGTGAAATACCTTTAGTACCTGCTGGTGAGCCAGGAAGACGAGCAATAACAATATGAATGATGTTGTCTGATAGGTCATGGTCGCCTGATGAAATAAATATCTTGGTACCAGTAATTGAATAGCTGCCGTCGTCTTGGAGCTCGGCTTTAGTTCGCAGCATACCTAAATCCGTACCGCAATGTGGTTCGGTGAGACACATGGTGCCCGTCCAGTTTCCGTTAACTAGCTGAGGTAAAAAAGTTTGCTTTTGTTCTTCTGTTCCATGTGCTTCGATAGTGGCGCAGGCACCGTGGCTTAAACCTGGGTACATTGCAAAGCTGTGATTTGCGCCAATAATCATTTCGGACACAGTAATATTTAGAGAGTGAGGAAGACCTTGTCCGCCAAATTCTTCAGATTGAGAAAGCGTAGGCCAGCCACCGTCGATGTACTGTTGATAAGCGTCTTTAAAACCATCAGGCGTAGTGACGATTCCATCTTCCCATTTACAGCCCTGTTGGTCACCAGACTGGTTAAGTGGTGCAACAACTTGCTCGGTAAACTTTGCCGCCTCAGACATGATGGCTTCAATCATATCGTTCGTTGCTTCTTCATAGCCTAATTGTTGATACAAGGACTCACACGATAATAACTCTTGCAGAACGAACTTTACGTCTCTTAGTGGTGCTTTGTATTCAGGCATTTTACGTCTCCAGTAAAAACTATTTAGGTAAAAATTAACTGCTCCTGACGTGATGACTATCACGTATCCCTTTGAGCATTTGTGTTGTCTACTGAATTAATTTTAAGCAGTGGAATTTTATAAAACCAATGAATAATAGCTATGACATACTATTCTTAATTTTTATAGTTTAACTAGGGAACAGGATTGAGAAAGCAGGGTGCAGAGTTGATAAAGGAAAGGCTCGAAGGCTAAATTCTTTTAATGGATAGAAATGATTACGATAAAAAAATAGCGGCCAAGGTTGCCGCTATTTTTCTTTGACGAGATTTATTAAGGTAAATTCAGTACCTGTTTACCTTGTTCAAAAGTAATATCGACAGGAATATTAGCAGATTCAAGTTTCGCTAAACTCTGTGCTAAATCTTCTTTGATTAAGCCTTTCTCTGCGACAAGTTTAGCGACGCCGTCATAATCGCCGTCACCTTGTAGCTTCAAAATAAGTTCAGACAGTGAGTCAACCGCTGCTGTCATTTTGTCCATATCTACACTGTAGAAGCCTTGTTCGTCTCGGCTAAATGCGCCTTGCTCTTGGAAGTAATTAAAACGAACCATATTCGCTTTACCGTGAGCGGAACTTGCGCCAAAACGTACTGAGCGGAAAATCCCCGCCATGAAGGTTACGTAATAGTCTTCTAGCTGGCCTTCAGTTATCGATCCATTGGCAAGTAGTTCCTTGACCATGTATAAGCCCAATACATCTGCTTTACCTTCTTCTAAAGCTGATGCATGCTCTTTTAGTGCCTGGCGTACAGTACCTTTGTCATTAATGGTGTTCTTAATACCAAGGCCGTGCGCAACTTCGTGGAACATAGTATTTGCGAAGAAACCATTAAAGGTGACGTGTTTACGTTGCTCTTCAACAATAAGTTCGTCGGCGATTGGCAACATAATGGCGTCAAACTTAGCACGCATCGCATTTTTTAGCTGTAAGCGACGTGTCCCTTTGGCTAACTGAACTTCTTCATCATTAGGTAGGTTAATAGCAATTGTTTTACCACCTGCATTTGAGTGGCCAGCATAATAAATAACGTCGTATGCGTTTAAGTCAGCATCTGAGCCAGGAGTTTCTTTCTTATACTTTTTTGCGACAGGAAGGTCTTTCTGTAATTGTGGTAAGTATTCTGCGTATTTGGCGAGCTTATCGCTCCATGCCATATCTTTGACTAATACATATGATTCGAACCCTGCACGATAGCCAAATAGTTGATCTTCATATGTTTCGATTGGACCGATGACGACGTCAATAGGGTTGGTCTTCATGTCCATCCAAGCAAAATCAGATGCTTGGTAGTCATCACTGCGCATTGCTTGAGCACGCATAGTTAAGTAATTTGCAAACTCTTTATTATCAGCAAAGCTTGCTGCCTTTTCTAAGATTGCAGCAGCTCGATTAATCTCGTCGCTGAATATTTCTGAATAAGCGATCGTGGTTAGCTTACCGTTGCCATCGCGTTGGACGATTGAATACAAGCCATTTTTATCTGCAAATTCTGATTGCTCAAATCCAGCCTTTGTCATATCCGCTGGATAGAATTGCGCTCCTAGTGGTTTTGCATCAAAACCCTTAAGAAATGGCTTGTCACCATCCATTCTATCCCATGGGCCGTAGTTTATTGCCGCAAATGCTTTTACTTTGGGATCGCTAATGCCAGCAAGGAAAGCGTCTTTGTTTTCACCAAAAGCTTGTAGCCAGAATAAATCGTCCATGATCTTCGATGCATCGATAAGCAGCGATAGCATTTGCTTTTGATTTTCAGATAGATGACTTAGATCGGCAGATAATGTAACTGGTTTATAGATGTCTAATTTGTTTTGGTAGCCTTCAACAAGTGAAGTGGTAGCTGCTGTATCTGTTGTTTTTTCACCGCAGGCCATAAGGCTAGACGCTAAAAAAGCAGCCATTGCAATTTTGCTCAATTTCATAATGTTTTTCTCAGAGTATTTGACGATAAGAGACTAGGGAAAATAAATGGTGAGTGCAAGCGGTAAGAAGTACTCACTAACCTAAATGTGGAGGAATTAACTAAATTTTGGATATAAAAAAGCCGGCTATGAAGCCGGCCTTTGAAGCTGATTACAAAAACAAATTAAAGTGCTTTGATAGCAGCGTTTAAACGGCTCTTACTACGAGCAGCTTTGTTTTTGTGGATAAGACCTTTAGTTGCGTAACGATCTAAAATCGGTTGCGCAGCAGCAAGTTCTTTAGTTGCCAATTCTTTGTCACCGGCTTCAATTGCAGCGATTACTTTTTTAACTAAAGTGCGCATCATTGAACGACGGCTTGCATTGTGTTGACGGCGCTTTTCAGATTGTACCGCGCGCTTCTTAGCTTGCTTTGAGTTAGCCAAGGTGAACTCCTAAATATGATAAATATATAGCCTAAATTTAAGGCGACGAAATATGCCTGTTTTGTGACGAATTGTCAAACACTTTCATAAGAAAAGTTCGAATTATCGCTGCATTTTTCATCGACTCTGTTTGTTTGAGCTAAGATGGCTGAGACACAAGCTACATCATTTTGCTCTGCATAATGTTGGTTGCGCATTTTATAGAACTTTTATCATGATTGCACTTGTTTATTTGTCGCCCTTAAAAGGATAATGATCGCTCTATTAAAAATGTAAAAACGAACGGATTGTTAAGTTGAGCAAAAAGCTAATTAAGTCAGGCATTATTGTTAGCGCAATGACCATGATTTCTCGTGTTTTAGGATTAGTACGAGATGTAGTTATTGCGAATGTCATGGGGACAGGTGCTGGTGCAGATGTCTTCTTCTTTGCCAATAAGATCCCTAACTTTCTGCGTCGCTTATTTGCTGAAGGTGCTTTTGCACAGGCGTTTGTGCCGGTTTTAAGTGAATACCAAGCGTTAGATGAGAAAAACGGTACTGATGAAACGCGAAAGCTCATTGCGCAAGTATCCGGTACACTGGGTGTTGTAATAACCCTAGTAACCGCTATTGGCATGATAGCGTCACCGATTATTGTAGCCCTATTCGGATTTGGTTGGTTCCTTGACTGGTATCACGGTGGTGCGCAGGCCGAAAAATTCGAATTAGCGTCGAGCCTACTTAAAATCACCTTTCCTTATTTATGGTTTATTAGCCTTACAGCACTTGCCGGAGCGATATTAAATACGTTGGGCAAATTTGCGGCCGCTGCATTTACCCCTGTGCTACTTAATGTGTGTATTATCGGTTGTGCCATCTTTTTAATCGAATATGTCGCTTCTCCCGAGTATGCCCTGGCATGGGGCGTCTTTTTAGGTGGCTTAGTTCAGTTTTTGTTTCAAATACCTTTTTTGTATCGTGCAGGCGTATTGGTTAAACCCACGTGGGGCTGGCAAGAAAAGGGCGTTGCTAAAATTCGCAAATTGATTGTACCTGCGTTGTTTGGCGTGTCTGTTACGCAAATCAATTTACTTCTCGACACTTTGATTGCTAGTTTTCTAATTACAGGCTCAATTAGCTGGCTTTACTATGCCGACCGTTTACTGGAATTTCCCCTAGGGCTTTTTGGTATTGGCATTGCGACAGTTATCCTGCCTAGCCTAGCTGGCCTGCATGCGCGAGAAAACAAAGGCGAGTTTTCGGCAACGATAGATTGGGGCATCAGAGTGGTGTCTCTTATGGGAATGCCGGCATTAGCGGGTTTAATGGTGTTATCACAGCCTATTATTATGCTGCTGTTTATGCGCGGTGAGTTCAGCCAAATAGATGTTCTGCAGGTTTCCTATGCGCTTTACGCATATTTATCTGGTTTAGTGAGCTTTATGTTTATCAAGGTATTAGCGCCAGGCTACTACTCTCGACAAGATACCAAAACACCCGTGAAAATAGGGATCAAAGCGATGGTCGCTAATATGTTGTTTAATTTAATGTTGGCCCCATATCTTGGTTATGTTGGGCTTGCGTTAGCGACGACGCTTTCGGCAACTTTGAATGCATATTGGTTATATCAAGGACTAAAAGCAGATTCGGTATTCCTGCTAACGTCAAAAACTAAACTGTTTCTTGTTAAATTAGCGTTGTCCGCGATGGTAATGGCCGGCTTTGTATATTACCTATCACCTTCATTTGATGATTGGTTAACGTTTAGCTTTTTAGAGCAGACTTGGCGCGTTTCAGCATATATTGCGGCAGGGGGTGTGATGTATTTTATTACGCTGTTTTTAATGGGAATTAGGTTCAGTGATTTTAAGGTCGCGAAAAAGAGCATAAATTCTGTTCGCTAGATGCTGATTCTTTAACGAGACTAATATATAATTCGTCGGTTTTTCAGTAGAGGAGTTGGCTTAAACGTTGGCCAACCTAGGCATAAGCGCTGTAATGCAGTTAGTTCGTGGGATACATAATATAAAAGCAACCGATCATGGTTGTGTATTAACTATTGGTAATTTCGATGGTGTGCATTTAGGACATCGTCGCGTTATCTCTGCGTTGGTGGAAAAAGCTAAAGCATTGTCATGTCCTTCAGCTGTAATGGTGTTTGAACCTCAGCCGCAGGAGTTATTTAGCCCCGAAACCGCGCCTGCAAGATTGACACGCTTACGTGATAAATATGCTTTGCTCGAAGAACTCGGCGTTGAGCGCTTAATTTGCGTTAATTTTAACAAAGCGTTTGCCAGTCAAAGTGCTGACCATTTTGTGGAACAACTACTTGTCAACAAGCTGGGTATTAAACACTTAATCATTGGCGATGATTTTCGATTCGGTAAAAATCGTGCAGGTGATTTTGCGATGCTCAGCCGCGCAGGACAAGAGCATGGCTTTGGTGTTTCTGACACGGCAAGTTTTAAGCTCGAAGATTGTCGTATTAGCAGCACTGAAATTAGACAAGCCTTGGAGCAAGATAATCTCGCTACGGCTGCCTCAATGCTCGGACGCCCGTATTCTATTCATGGCAGAGTATTTCACGGTGACAAACGTGGCAGAGAATTAGGTTTTCCTACCGCTAATGTGAAACTTAAACGACGTGTTTCGCCAGTTTCTGGTGTTTATGTCGTACAAGTGCATATTGGGGGTGATAAATTCTATGGAGTTGCTAACATTGGCGCTCGACCTACCGTTGCGGGGTTAAGGCAACAATTAGAAGTTCATATTTTCGATTTCAACCAAGAAATATACGGTGAAGCGATTGAAGTCGAACTTCTAGAGAAGATCAGACAAGAGAAGAAGTTCAGCAGTTTAGCTGAATTAACGGCACAAATAGAACGAGACGCTGAACAAGCGCGTCGTTATGTAAACAATTGAGTTAATTTTGTTGTGCTATCGCATCAGTTAATGCCATTGACGATGCAGTAGACAATGCAACAGATAAATTGAACGGATAAAGACATAAATGAGTGATTACAAACATACTTTGAATTTGCCAGACACGTCATTCCCGATGAAAGGGAACATGGCAAATCGTGAGCCACAAATGCTGAAAGACTGGGCGTCGAAAGATTTGTACGGCAAAATTCGCGCTGCAAAGAAAGGTAAGAAGTCATTTATTTTGCACGATGGCCCTCCGTACGCGAACGGTGACATTCACTTAGGTCACTCATTAAACAAGATATTAAAAGACATCATCGTTAAGTCGAAAACCTTGTCTGATTTCGATGCGCCATACGTGCCGGGTTGGGACTGTCACGGTCTCCCAATCGAGCTTGTTGTTGAAAAGAAATTTGGTAAGCCGGGCAAGAAACTATCGCCAGCCGAATTTCGTCAAAAATGTCGTGACTACGCTGCTAAACAAGTAGACGGTCAACGTGAAAGCTTTAAGCGCTTGGGTGTGTTTGGTGACTGGGATAACCCTTACTTAACAATGGATTTTGGTACTGAAGCAAATATTATCCGTGCTTTAGGTAAAATAACAGAAAATGGTCACTTACAACAAGGCTTCAAACCAGTTTACTGGAGTGTTGTTGGTGGTTCTGCACTAGCAGAAGCAGAAGTTGAATACGCTGACAAAACATCTTTCTCTATTGATGTTAAATACCCTGTTACTGACCAAACTGCGTTTGAAAGTTTGGTATCAGGTTTAACAGGTAGCGGTAAAGTCTCAGTTGTTATTTGGACAACAACTCCGTGGACGTTACCTTCAAGTCAAGCAGTAAGTGTTAACCCTGAATTGGATTACGTAATCGTTCAAGCTGGCGACGAGCGTTTACTAGTGGCTGATGCGTTGCACGAGAGTGTAATGTCGCGAGCAGGCTTTGAAGAATTTTCAGTTGTTGGTCGCGTTGCTGGCGCTGCACTTGAAAATTTACAAGTTGACCATCCATTCTACGATCGTAAAGTGCCCGTTATTTTAGGTGATCACGTTACGACTGATGCGGGTACTGGCTGTGTTCACACTGCACCAGATCACGGTGTCGACGATTTTAATGTTGGTAAGAAATACAACATCGATACGCTTAATTATCTTGACGATAATGGTATTTACCGTGACAGCGTTGAGCTATTCGCCGGTGAACATGTCTACAAGGTTGATGAAAAAGTTATCGATACCGTTGAAGCAAATGGCAACTTATTAGTAAAAGACAAGCTAACTCACAGTTACCCACACTGTTGGAGAACAAAGACACCACTTATTTTCCGTGCGACACCACAATGGTTTGTCAGCATGACGAAAAACAGTCTTCGTGAAGAGGTTAAAGGGGCTGTAGAAGGTGTTAAATGGATTCCTGATTGGGGTCAAGCACGTATCGATTCAATGTTAGAGTCAAGCCCTGACTGGTGTATTTCACGTCAGCGTACATGGGGTGTGCCGATTACATTATTCGTGCACAAAGAAACGCAAGCTTTACACCCAGAAACGTCTCGTTTAATCGAGGACGTTGCTGTATTGGTTGAGCAGAAAGGTATTGATGCTTGGTTTGAATTAGAAGCGGCTGATCTCTTAGGCGATGAAGCTGCTGACTACAGCAAGGTAACAGATACGTTAGATGTTTGGTTCGACTCAGGTGTGACACATTACTCGGTGATGGCGCAACGAGAAGAGCTAGGTTACCCAGCTGACTTATACCTTGAAGGTTCAGATCAACACCGTGGTTGGTTCCAGTCTTCATTAAAAACTGCAATGGCAATTAACGGCAGTGCGCCATACAAAACTGTATTGACTCATGGCTTTACCGTGGATGCTGATGGTAAGAAGATGTCTAAGTCTCTCGGCAACGTAATTACGCCAGCGGAAATCACTAACAAGCTGGGTGCTGATATCTTGCGTTTGTGGGTTGCTTCTGTGAACTACACACAAGAAATTACCGTTTCTGATGAGATTCTTAAGCGTCAAGCGGATGCGTACCGTCGTATTCGTAACACGTCTCGTTTCTTATTGGCGAACATTAACGGCTTCGTACCTGCTGAGCACTCTGTGCCAGTAGAAGATATGGTTGCTCTTGATCGTTGGGTAGTAGCTAAAGCAGCTGCATTACAAGCTGAAATTGTTGCAGCTTACGATGAATATGAATTCCATTTAGTTGTTCACAAGTTAATGAACTTCTGTACAACAGAGTTAGGTGGTTTCTACTTAGATATCATTAAAGATCGCCAATACACTACTAAATCAGACAGTCACGCACGTCGTTCATGTCAAACAGCAATGTACTTAATTGCAGAAGCCATGACACGTTGGATGGCACCTATTTTGTCATTCACTGCTCAAGAAGTTTGGCAGGCATTACCAGTACCAGCTGAGGGTGAACGTGAAGAATTTGTGTTCACTGATGTTTGGTTCGAAGATATCGCTGGCGTTGAGAATTCTGGTGAGCTAACTAATGACTTTTGGAATGAAATTTTATTAGTGCGTGCCGAAGTCAACAAGGCTCTCGAAGCTGCGCGTAAAGAGAAGACGGTTGGTAAAGCGCTCGAAGCTGAAGTTACGTTATTTGCTTCGGATGAACTTGCTAGCAAACTAGCTAAATTTGGTGAAGAGCTTCGTTTCGTATTGATTACATCAGGCGCGAAAGTCGTTACTGACGAAGCCCCAGCTGAAGCTGTTGCGACAGAAATTGAAGGGTTGAGTGTTTTAGTGGCGCAATCTGCTGGCACTAAATGTGATCGTTGTTGGCACTTTACCGATGATGTAGGTGCAGTTGCAGAGCATGAAAGCCTTTGTGGCCGCTGTGTCACCAACGTTGATGGTGAAGGCGAAGCAAGGCAGTTTGCTTAATCTAAGCTTGTGAATAAACCGCTGAATATCAGCGGTTTTGTTTTCTAAGCACCTATATTTCCCATAAATGGTATTTCAATGGCAGTAAATTTTTCAACAACAGCGCTAAAATGGCTTTGGCTTACCTTGCTATTCTTAGTTGTCGATCAAGTAACAAAACACTGGGTCGCAGGTACATTCGATTTATATGAAAGTGTGGCTGTTATGCCATACTTCAACTTAACGTACGTTCATAACGAAGGTGCGGCCTTCAGCTTCCTCGCAGACCAAGGAGGCTGGCAACGTTGGTTCTTTGCCGCTATTGCAACAGCAGCGTGTGTACTATTTACTTATTGGATGGCGAAGACTCCTGCGTCAAATAAAGTACTTGGCGTAGGCTTTGCGCTAATGTTAAGTGGCGCGATGGGTAATTTAATTGATCGTGTTTTGCTGGGCTACGTAATAGATTTTCTCGACTTTTATATCGGCAACTCTCATTGGCCTGCTTTTAATATTGCAGATTCGGTGATTTTTGTAGGCGCTACACTAATGATATATGACTCGTTTACCAGTGACAGTGAAGATTCTAAAAAAGATTAGTTATGACAGAAATTAAATCAGACTCGAGCTTAGTAGCTCATATCACCATGAAGTTATCTGACGGCTCAGCAGCCGACAGTACGAAAGTAAATAATAAACCTGCCATTATTAACATGGGCGATCAAAGTATTTCGCCAGCGTTCGAAGCGCAGTTAATTGGTATGAAAGCAGGTGAATCAAAGGAATTTACTTTGGTGGCAAAGGATGCGTTTGGGGATAAAAACCCTGACAATATTCACTTTGTTGATATCAATAAATTTGATGCAGATACACCAGCTAAAGTCGGAAGCATTCTTACTTTTACCACTCCAGGTGGTGAAGTACCGGGTATGGTTACTGAAGTGTCAGGTACTTCAGTGACGGTTGACTTTAATCACCCGCTTGCTGGACAAGATGTGACATTTGTGATCGACATTGTCGAAATTGAATAGGTTAAACAGGGTAGTTCAATGGAAATTATTTTAGCTAACCCACGTGGTTTTTGTGCTGGTGTTGATCGTGCAATAAGTATCGTAGATCGCGCATTAGATTTGTTTGACGCGCCTATCTATGTTCGTCATGAAGTCGTTCACAATAAGTTTGTTGTTAATGGTTTAAAAGATCGCGGTGCGGTGTTTGTCGACGAATTACACGAAGTACCAGATGACTCAACCGTAATTTTTAGCGCTCATGGCGTATCAAAAGCGGTACGTAACCAGGCCAAAACGCGCGGACTAAAAGTATTTGATGCAACATGCCCATTGGTTACTAAAGTTCATATGGAAGTGTCTCGTGCTAGTCGCAAAGGTGTGGAATGTGTTTTAATCGGCCATGCTGGCCATCCTGAAGTAGAAGGTACGATGGGGCAGTATGACAGTGAAGACGGTGGTATTTACCTAGTAGAGTCGCCAGAGGACGTTGATACGCTAGAAGTTAAGAATGCTGAACATTTATACTACTGTAGCCAAACGACACTATCTGTAGATGACACAAGTGACGTCATTGATGCACTGCGAAAAAAATTTCCTAATATTGAAGGGCCTCGCAAAGACGACATTTGCTATGCCACACAAAACCGCCAAGACGCTGTGCGCTCGATAGCCGCTCAGGTGGAATTGTTACTAGTGGTTGGCGCGAAGAATAGCTCTAACTCTAACCGCTTGCGAGAGCTTGCCGCTAAAATGGGAACCACTTCTTATCTTATTGATACCGCCGATGACATTGATGAAGCTTGGTTAGAAAATATCACTAAAGTTGGTGTAACCGCCGGTGCATCTGCGCCAGAGGTACTCGTTAAGCGCGTAATCGATAAATTGAAATCATTTGGTGGTCATGAAGTTATTGAACACCCTGGGCGTGAGGAAAATATAGTATTTGCCGTACCAGTCGAATTACGCTAGTCTTAAAAGTGGATAAAAGTTAATCAGCAACATTTCAATTCGATTACAGTTTCGGATTTGCTAGAACTTTAGAAAGCAACCGTGGGTAGTAACTGTACGCTTGGTGTTTAGACCACAGCTACCCATTATATGGATATAGGTATGGGTTAATGCAGTTCACTATGGTGATATTTAACACATATGTTGAAACTTATTTAAATAAAAAGACAGTGCGCTTATTCGCATACAGTCCCTTCCCTTCTGCGTGCCAAAAAACCTATACTGAATCTCTAAATATTCCTTACCAAGAGGGGAGTGAATGAGAACCAATCAAAATGGCATGACGCTTATTGAAGTACTCGTAGCACTTTTTGTACTAGTTACTGGTGTACTTGGCGCAGTTGCCATGCAAACTACTGCAAAGAAAGGTAGCTTTGATGCCTTGCAGCGATCTGTCGCCTCTTCACTAGCTCAAGATATTGTCGAGCGTATGCGCAATAACGATGCGGACGCTACTATTCTCGAAGGCTATGAAGGGACATACGGCGGTAGTGCTGCGACGGAGCCTACTCCTGCCTGCAACTCTGAAGCAAACGCTTGCACCCCTGCGCAATTACGAGCTTATGACATATTCGAGTGGACCGAGCTGTTGCGAGGTGCCGATGCAAAAATCGGAGGAAACAATGCGGGCGGTTTGATCAACGCGCTTGGTTGTATCACACACGCTAATCAAATAGTGACTGTTACTATTGTGTGGGATGGTAAAGTTGATTCTAGTGATGGTGGTGGCGGTACATGCGGTACGAGCTCTGCCAGTCGCAGGAAAGTTGAACTGACAGCTTACATGTTTTAAGGGCAAGATTTTGAATAACCAAAAAGGCTTTACACTTCTCGAACTTTTTATTGCCATGACAATGGGACTTGTACTTTTTGCAGGTGTTATGTCTGTATTTGTTGGAATGAGAACAACTTCTGATGAAACAAGTCGCTACGGTGTGATGCAAGAGAAAGGGCGTTTCGTTATCAGTATCCTTTCTGAGGATTTAATGAGACAAGGCTTCTTCGGAGATCTGATGGTTCCGCCAAGTACAAGCGTACTGACCTCTTTACCAGCGGCTCCTGTGGGAGATTGTACAGGCGACGGTCTGAATAACGCTTCATTTCCACTAGCTGTGGGGAGTTATAGGACGTTGTGGGGGGAGACGGTAACGTCAGCCTCGATAATGGGAGGATGTGTCACTAACGCAAAAACTAATAGCGATGTTATTCAATTAAAAAGAACGTTGTCGTCTGAACATACAGGAGCAAGAACGGCTAGTCGTTATTATCTGGTCAGTAACTACACAGAGGGCGTTATTATCGATGATGATGATGCGATGCCAGTAATCAACGATTCAAGAATGTTTGAATACCAGCATCATATTTACTATGTCCAAGAGGAAACACGAGGCAATGATGTGGTTCCAATGCTGTATACGCGGACACTATCTGCGAACATGCAATCTCAACCGCTTGTTGATGGCATTGAAAGAATTCGCTTTATGTATGGTGTAGACACTGATTTAGATGGTTATGTAAATGCTTTTTTTTCTGCGGATGATATGAATAGCAGTGGTGGCGGCGCGGGCGCTCTCTGGGATAATGCTAGTTCACAAATTCTCGCTGTTAAAATGTACGTTTTAGTCAGAGACCTGTTTGCGGATGCCGATTACACAAACTCTACGGTGTATCAAATGGGAGCTGGAAATGATGGGCTTTTCACTGCGCCAGATGATAATTATCGACGCATGTTGTTTAGCTCAACGGTAAGTTTATATAACGGGGATGTCAAAGTATGGGACTAAATAATCGTATGAGATCGCAACAAGGCGTTGTACTGATAGTCGCACTGGTGTTTCTAGTTT
Organism: Thalassotalea sp.; assembly: GCA_022448425.1. Taxonomy (GTDB): domain Bacteria; phylum Pseudomonadota; class Gammaproteobacteria; order Enterobacterales; family Alteromonadaceae; genus Thalassotalea_F. The sequence continues at coordinate 14,033 of JAKVCY010000136.1, forward strand.
CATTGACGGCAGTTGCTTCTGCATTAATGTTGAACTCTACAACCGACATAAAGATTGCAGGCGCCAGCGAAGTCAAACTCATTGCTACACAAGAAGCGGTTAGTGCTATTGATGAATCGGTAGCCGACCAAGTCACGTCAGGCGACAACCTCTTTACTCGCCAGAAATTTCCGCAAGAAGTCACGACAGTAAGCAGCGTAACCGTTGATTCTGTCAACATAACTAATCGTAATTTTAATAACTCGTTACCTGACTGCCCCCACTCTAAGTTAGCGTCTTCGACTAATGTCATTAAATGTAACGTCCTGACATTAGCAGTTCAAAATAAATACGGTAAAAAAAATGCCAGTAGTGTGGATGTTAATGCTGGTATTGCTCAACAAATATTGAACGTGGGGAATTAGCCATGAAAAAGTTAGCTTTTATGCTATCAGCGATGCTTCCTTTATCGCTTGTCGCTGAAGATATCGAATTGTATGTCGGAAATACGACATTGACTGCACAGGACAGACCCAAGGTTCTCATTATTTTTGATAATTCTGGGAGTATGGGAAATTCGGTAAAAGTAAAACCCGCGTTTGATGAAAGTGATTATGATGGCGGTAGTGATTCGCTGAATGACGAATATATTTACTATGTAAAAGGAGAGATCACGACGAAGCCTAATTCAGAAAGCAGCACTGAATTGAGACGTTTCAAACACAGCAGTAACGCTTGTAATACGGCAAAGCAACGCCTTGATGAAGTTGGTTATTACATAGGCTATTTAAGAGAGTACAGGTACACAGGTGAAAGCGGCTCTTGGAAGGAATTGCCAGAATTAGATGCAAGCAGCGTAAGCATTGTTGACTGTTGGGATGATATTCGCTTAAGTGATAGTGAAAATAATGGTGTGAAATTCAGCGGCGGTAATGTCGCGGATGGCTACCCAATTGACGGTGCTGGAGATACCAGCAACCCCGAACTCTATACGGCTGATATAAACCAGAGTGATACAAACTTAGGGGCAGGCGAGATAGTGACACTATACACCGCTGATTATTTGCGCTGGGCCAACGACGATACGTTGACGAAAGTAAATCGAGCCAAAATGGACATCGCTAAAGAGGCGGTAACTGCACTTGTTGACGCGGCGCCAACGGTGGATTTTGCGATTGAAGTTTTTAACAAGAACTCCAATGGGAACAATAATGGTGGTCGGATCGCTTTCGCATTTAAAGAAGATTTTAATGTAACGGAAGCAAATAATTTAAAGACGTTAACTAATGGTTTAACTGCAAGTACTTGGACTCCGCTTTGTGAGTCTCTTTATGAAGCTTATCGCTATTTTAGTGGCTCATCTGTTTTGTTCGGTAAACAGTCTGGTTCAGCCTCGCCTGGGCAAGATTTTGATGCTCAAGATGGTAGTCAGAACTATGTAACCCCATTTGATACCTGTAGCAACAAAATCAACGTTATTATGATCACCGATGGAGAGCCTACCAATGATAGTTCCGCAGACAGCTATGTAAAAGCATTGCCAGGGGTTGGTGGTAAATCTATTTATCATAGTAGTTATTTACCCTCTCTTGCTGAATGGATGAATGGCAATGACATTGATGGAAATAGTGGTAATGGTATTCAAACAACGGATTTTTATACCGTTGGTTTCAGCCTATATAGAACTAACGCGGTAAATTTGTTAAAAGAAGCTGCAAATAAAGGTGGCGGCCGCTATTTAGACGCTGAAGACCCAAGTGATTTGTTATCAGAGCTTCAATCTGCGATTGTAACTATTCTTCAAAAAGATACTACGTTTACTGCACCGTCTGTAGCTTCTAACAATTTTGATAGAACAGAGACTTTAGACTCTGTTTACTACGCTATGTTTACACCTGATAAAGGACCTAGATGGCAAGGTAACCTCAAGAAATTAAAAATTCGTAACGGTATTTTAGTTGGCAAGGATAATGTTAGTGCGATAGATAGTATTACTGGCAACATCAAAGATACTTCGACCACCTTTTGGACGTCCGCAAATGCCAAAGATGGAGGAAAAGTAGGAAAGGGTGGTGTTGTGGAAATGTTTGCCGGTATGAATCCTGCTGACCGAACTATATACTCGGATACGGCGGGTGGCACTAATCCCCTCGAGGAATTAACGGTATCAACTGCAAGTGATTATTACGGGGGGGATGACAAACTTGCAAGTGCGCTAGGTGTCGATGAGGATGATATTGAAGACTACCTAAAGTGGGCAATGGGCTATGATGTTGATAACGAGGACAAAGACAATAGCACTTCGGATATGCGCTCTGATGTATTTGGTGACCCGTTGCACTCTAAACCGCTTGTTATCAATTATGGTACGAGTGAAACAGACCAAGATGTACGAATTATAGTTGGCACGAATTCTGGCGCTTTGCATATGTTTAGTGACGATGTTGACCAGAGTACCGCGAATCTCGATAGCGTCACTGAATCTTGGGCTTTTTTGCCGACGGAGTTTTTCAAAAATATTCGAACGTTGCGAGAGAACTTTAGCTCATCAGATAAAGTTTACGGAATTGATGGAACGCCAGTATCTTTCGTTATTGACGTAAATGACAATGGCAAGATCGATGGTGCAAACGACAAGGTTTATGTATTCTTTGGGCTTCGTCGTGGTGGTTCTTCATACTATGGTATGGATTTGACAGATCCCGATGATCCTAAATTAATGTGGCATATTGATAGCGATGACTCTGATTTTGCCGAGATCAAACAGTCTTGGTCAACGCCGCGTATCGGCTACAGCAGGATAAACAGTAAAGACTCAGTACCGCAACCAGTTTTAATCTTCGCTGGTGGTTATGACACTGCTAAAGACAACCAAACGGCTTCAAGTGGCGCTGACACTAAAGGTAAAGGCTTTTTCATGGTCGAGGCCACTACTGGCAAGTTACTATGGAGTCTAACGCCTTCGACAAGCCCTGCTTTTCAAGGCACCGATAGTATTCCTTCAGCGGTAGCTACACTAGACAGTGATTCAGATGGCTATATTGATAGACTGTACGTTGGAGATACAGGTGGAAATGTTTGGCGCGTAGACATGCCAGGCACTAATACTGATGATTGGAAGGCAAGCTTGCTCGCCAATTTGGGTAGTGATTCTGATGATACCAGAACGGGTCACGCTAAAGATCGACGCTTTTTTGCTGAGCCGACTATTGCACGTGCAATTATTACCGAAACGATAGAACGTACGACTACTATAGGCGGTCAGTCAGAGGTTGTTTACCATAAATCGGAAGTACCCTATGATGCCATATTGATTGGCAGTGGAGACCGTACAAATCCACTAGATACCTCAACTGATGATATGTTGTTCATGATAAAAGACGACAATATCATCACACAAGATCTTTCAAAGAAAAGCCCAGCGCCGACGACAATTGCTTTTTCTGATTTATACGATTACACCGCTGATCCGTTTGGAAGCTTAAATGAAGAGTCAAGTACTTATGAGGAAGACTTTAATAAGCTTGCTGCAGATGTCAGTGAGTTGCGAGGCTGGAAAGTTGATTTAGCACAGCTTGGTGGCGAGAAAAATGTAGCCAAGGCAGAAGTTGTTTCTGGGGTAGCTTACTTTAATAGTTATGCTCCACCAGATAGCAGTGCATCAACTTGTGAAATAACTGACTCAGGTACTGGGTACTTGTACGCTATGGATCTGGCGTTGGGCACGAATGTATATGTACACAGAGTGTTTGAAACGAGTAGCGCACTGACAGACGGTATTACTTTAGTGAGTGTAGCCGGTGGCTATGCTTCACAAGCTGATGAAGAAGAGGCATCGAACAGAGTAAAAAGTAGTCCGTTAGCAATACTTGCGGGTGAAGCGCTAGAGCTATGCGCTGCTAATGGAGACTGTACGGGCGTTAAGCTTAAAACTATGCGCTCAAATATGGTGGTAGCTGAGGAAAATCAATAATGTTGGTGTACTGTCGCAAACAAAAGCTAGAAAAATCAGGGTTTAGTTTGATAGAACTCATGGTTGCTGTTGCTATCGTTGGTATTCTTGCCAGTATAGCTTATCCTTCTTATGTTGAGTACGTTACTCAATCGAACAGAACTGAAGGGCAAAGAGAGTTACTCCGATTGGCGAGTCAGATGGAGCAATACTACCTTGATCACAGAGCGTATACTGATGATATGAAAAACTTAGGGTCTGCTAAAGACCCATTCGAGAGTGAATCAGGTAATTATAAGATTGATGCATCGGTTTCTGACGATACGTTTACGCTAACAGCTACAGCACAGGGAGCAATGGCTACAAAGGATGCAGCTTGTAAATCTATGACTGTCACCGATGCAGGGGTTAAGTCACCATCGAGTGGTTGTTGGGAGTAAAGCGTAATGTTGAAAGTTAAGCAAATTCCATTGACAGTAGCGTTGCTCTATAGTGGAGCAGCGAGTGCTGTTACGGAAATTAAGTGTTATGTAGAGTTGAGTAATGAGGCTGATTATATTTACGTTCTATCTGTTGCAGAAAGTGACATAAATATGGAAGCGCATAAGCAAGAGATCTTAGGTACTGAGGTGAGTTATCGAAGTGCTTGGAAAAATGCACGTATTGAGAGTGTTGTTGAGTGTAGATTAAATGATGAATCCTTTGTTAACGTAAATGCAGTTAAACTCGATGAGACAAGGCCTAGGTAGCAAATTTAGAGGTAGACCTTGGTTGTGAGGCTTTCAATTCTTGTCAAGCAAGAGCCTAGCAACTAGGTTCGCTTCCATCGCGCTTTTCATCTTTACCGTCTCCATCCGTATCAGAGCTTGTATAGGCGCGTCCAAACGTTGATGTTGTGATAGAACGGTTCTTGTCAGTGTGTCCTTTAGGGCAGTATACGAATGTCCCAGTGTTTCCAGCTCTTCCCGTGGGGCGGTAAATTAAGCTATCATTTGGGTATTCTAAGTTGTCGCCTGTATTTACTGCATCTTTAACGCGAATAATTGTATCGGTTGCAACATCGTATTGGTCATTATCATTGGCATCGATGAAAGCTGAAACTTGATTAGACCAAGTGTCAGTACAATCTTTACCGGAGAGAGGGCAGACTATAACGGGTAGTCCGCTATTAACTGCAGAATTTCGGGCGGTAAGAATCAGTCGATGCATGCTCGATATTTCATTATCGACACGCATTTTAACAACCCACTCGGAAAAACTTGGTATCGCAACGGTTAGCATAATGCCCATCACGGCGATTCCCACCATAAGCTCAATTAATGTAAATCCTTTTGCAAACTTCATATGCCACCTCTACCGCTAGCGGAAATGCTCATTACTGGTAGTTATACCACTTTCGTGACTTTTCACCAAATCAGGCCACTAACTCAAGAAAATAAAAAGGTAGCCTTAATAGCTGCCTTTTGAGTGTTAATCGTAAATAGTCGGTATCGCTAAGCGCTTGTGCTGAGTGCGCTGGAATATCTCTATGATGGCTTGCTCAACTTCATTGGTAACCGACTTACCCTCTAAAAAGTCATCTAGTTCATCATAACTTAAGCCTAGTGCATCCTCGTCTTTCAGCCCTGGATTTAAGTCTTCTAAATCCGCTGTAGGTGCTTTTTCTACGAGAATAGCAGGTGCGCCAAGGTGTTTGGCAATTTGACGTACTTGTCGTTTTGATAAACCAAATAGGGGCACTAAATCACAAGCGCCATCGCCCCACTTGGTGAAGAAGCCGGTAATATTCTCTGCTGAGTGGTCTGTACCAATTACTAAGCCGCCTAGAATACCCGCGATATGATATTGGGTGACCATACGCGTTCTCGCCTTTACATTCCCTTTAGAGAAATCGATACGACTATCACTTGCAACACTAAAGCCAGCTACTTCAAGCGCGCCTAATGTTTCTCGGTTTATGCCGTCTGCGCCTGCTTTGATATTAGTAGTGACAATGTGAGAAGGTTGAATAAAGCTCAATGCGGCTTGTGCGTCGTCTTCATCGGCTTGCACGTCGTAAGGCAAGCGAACTGCAATAAATTTGTATTCACCTGTCTCGTGCTCTTGATTCAATTCGTTTACTGCTAACTGAGCCAAACGTCCACATGTAGAGGAGTCAACGCCGCCGCTAATACCAAGTACAAGGTGTTTCAGCGAAGAGCTTGTTAGCTGTTGCTTAATAAATTCAACTCGTCTTTTGACTTCAAAATTAACGTCAATCTCAGGCAGTACGCGCATTTCTTCAATGATCACATCACGATTCATTGGGGTTCCTTACTTGGAAAGTTTGTTTCAAACAAGTGTATCAAAAACATGGCTAGCTTGTGGAGGGGATTTATAAGTGAAAATTATTCAAATATCATCGCATAGCAATTTCGCTTTAGGCGATTTAGCTTTAGAATGTAGGTAAATAAAAAAGTGGGTAGTCAAATGAAAAAGATAGAAGCGATTATTAAGCCGTTTAAAATGGATGATGTGCGTGAAGCATTAGGCGAAATTGGTGTTACTGGTATGACGGTATCGGAAGTTAAAGGATTTGGTCGTCAGAAAGGTCACACTGAGCTTTACCGTGGTGCTGAATACATGGTGGATTTTCTACCTAAGATGAAGATTGAAATCGTAGTTGCAGAAGAAAATGTTGAACGTTGTGTAAACGCTATTATTGAAGCCGCGCAAACTGGAAAGATTGGCGATGGTAAGATTTTTGTCACTGATGTAGAGCGCGTTATTCGAATTCGTACTGGTGAAGAAAACGAAGCAGCAGTATAGCTAATAAAGTTAAACCGCCAGCCTTGTTTAGATCAGGACATATCAAAAAAAGCCGCATTTGCGGCTTTTTTAGTTTAAGGGCTTTATTCTTACTTAGTTAACTAGCTCGTTATCAGGGTAGTTAGCAGCAAGTACTTGCAAGGCATTTGTTTTCAATTCTTCTAAACCCAGCTTATCGTAGCAAGCAACCATCATTTCTAATGCGCCTTCAACCTCATGGCTAGGGTTAAAGTATTCAACAATGTAACGAGCTCGGTTGGCAGCAGAGACAAAAGCGTCGCGTTTGAAGTAAAATTCAGCGACAGCTAACTCATATCGCGCTAAACGTGACTTAATAGCAATCATACGCTTACGCGCATCCGCTGAATACTTACTTTGTGGGTAGTCATCAACAATTCTGCGGAGATCGTTAAAGGCTTCTCGAGATGCTGACGGGTCTCTGTCTGCTCGGTCAATGCCTGCGAAATCTTGGAATAAGTTCTTTTCAGTCGCTAGGTTAATCAACGCACGCATGTAGTAAACGTAATCTACATTTGCATGCGTTGGGTTCAATCGTAAGAAACGATCTGCTAATGCGATACCTTGCTCATCGTTACCTGTCTTGTAATATGCATATAGTAAGTCGAGTTGAACTTGGTGCGAAATTGGACCGAAAGGAAAGCGCGAATCAATGGCTGATAATAATTGAATAGCCTTTTGATAAAGACCGCTGTCGAGTGCTTCACGCGCATCGGCAAAAAGGGCTTGAGCTGAACGATCTGGGACCTTCTCTATTTCTATATCTGAAGACGAACAGCCTGTTAAGCCGACAACTGCAGCCAATAGCAAGGCTCTAAAAGTCAATTTATCCATATATTCGGTTATCACTACTTTGTTTTCGTTAAAATTATTATGAAAGCCCTACACAACAAGGTAAAATGCATTTCTATTTGTTGAGCAGCATTCTAACTCAGCAATCTTGCCTTGCACAGTGCAAAAAACAATTTGATAGCAAAGAGACATTAATGGCTGAAATTATCCAACATCAAGAAATTGTCCCAGAAGAATGCTTAGGAAAACGGTTAGACCAAGCGTTGGCCGAAATGTTTCCTGATTATTCTCGATCACGTATAAAAGAATGGATTTTAGCGGGTAATGTACAAGTTGATAACAAGGTTGTCACTAAAGCACGTGAAAAAGTGTTTGGTGGTGAACAGGTTAATATTGACGCAGAAATAGAAGCGGAAGTGCGCTTCGAACCACAAGATATTCCTTTGAATATTGTCTATGAAGATGATGATATTCTTGTGATTAATAAACCAGCTGACTTAGTAGTCCATCCTGGTGCCGGTAACCCAGATGGCACGGTGCTAAACGCTTTACTACATCACTGCCCCGAACTAGAAGTAGTACCTCGCGCAGGTATTGTTCATCGTCTTGATAAAGACACAACGGGTTTAATGGTGGTTGCTAAAACAATTGCTGCTCAAACTAATTTAGTTGAAGCATTACAGGCACGTGAAATTACTCGTGAATATGAAGCGGTAGCCAACGGTATTATGACTGCCGGTGGTTCAGTCGATGAACCAATTGGGCGACACTCTACAAAGCGCACACATATGGCTGTGACCATTTCTGGTCGTCCATCGGTAACGCATTACCGCGTGATGGAGAAGTTTCGTTTGCACACACGTTTAAGGCTTCGCCTTGAAACAGGGCGTACTCACCAAATCCGTGTACATATGGCTCATATTGCGCATCCTTTGGTTGGCGATCCGTTATATGGTGGCCGCCCAAGACCACCGAAAAATGCTACGCCAGAGTTGCTTCAGTATTTGCGAAGCTTTAAAAGACAGGCACTTCATGCTGCTATGCTGTCGTTGTATCACCCAATTACAGGCGAGTTAATGACATGGCATGCTGAGTTACCAGACGATTTTGTTGAGCTTGTCGATTTACTAAAAGCTGATACCAAGCTAAATGCTGGTGACGAATTCTAACGTGACAATTGACAAACCTCGGCAAACCTCATATTTGCAGCTCATTGATTGGCCAGCAGATAATGTTGTTGCATTTACAACGAGCCGAGGGAACGGTGCTTACCAAACAACTGATACTGTTGCTGAATCCCCTGCATCAGAAACAGCTTCCTCAACGCCATATAGTGCGTTTAATTTGGGCCTACATGTAGGGGACGAGCAGCAAGGGGTGCTAGCTAATCGGTTTGCTCTTACCGAACATTTACCCCAAAACTCTCAAATTCAATGGCTTGAACAAGTACATGGCAATAATGTTGCTGACGTTATCAAAGTTAGCCAAGAGGCAATTGTTGCCGACGCAGCCATAACAGACTCGTCTAATACCGCACTTGCGGTTATGACGGCAGATTGCTTACCTATTTTACTTAGTTCGACTTGCGGCAAAATTGTGGCTGCTATTCATGGTGGTTGGCGTCCGCTAGCGGCTAATGTTATCGAAAGAACGGTAGCGGTAATGGCGAAAAAGTTTACTCAATCTGGTAGTGAAGATGAACTAACCTTGGTTGCGTGGTTGGGTCCGTGTATTGGTCCTAATGCATTTGAGGTTGGCGATGAGGTTAGGCAAACATTTATCGCCGAAGATAGTGTCCATCAATCAGCATTTACGGCAGCCGAAAGGGGTGACAAGTGGCTATGCGATCTTCATCAAATAGCGAGCAGGCAACTAAGCCAGTTTAATGTGCAACAAATATTGTCTCTTCCAGACTGCACATTCTCTTCGCCTGACAAATATTACTCTTATCGAAGAGATAAACTAACTGGCCGTATGGCGAGTGTAATTTGCGCAAAATCAATAATCTAAACCCCTTAACTTGAATTTGGTAAAGAAGCCCCTATAAATCTGTTAAGTAAGCTAAAAAGCTAATGCACTTAGTTTTTTCCATGACTTTCCTTGGAGATCCGTATGCGTTTAGACAGATTCACACAATCCTTCCAATCAGCGATATCTGATGCTCAGTCTCTTGCTTTAGGCAAAGACCATCAATTTATTGAGCCTCTTCATTTAATGTTATCTCTACTAAAGCAGTCGGGAAACAGCGTAGTGCCTATTCTAAAATGTGCAGGCGTTGATACCAACGCTCTGCGTCAACAGGTTGAAAAGGCGCTAGAAGGTTTAGCACAAGTTCATAGTGTTGGCGGTGAAGTTCAACTTTCGGCAACTACTGGCAAGATACTGAATTTATGTGACAAATACGCACAAAAGCTAAATGATAGCTTTATTTCATCAGACGTATTCTTGTTAGCAGCAATTGAAGATACAGGTACATTGGGTCAATTGCTGAAAAACCTAGGTGCGACTGAAAAGCGTTTAAAAGATGCGATTGAACACGTGCGAGGTGGTGAAAATGTCAAAGATGCTAATGCAGAAGACGTACGTCAGGCGCTAGACAAATATACGGTCAACCTCACTGAACGAGCAGAACAAGGTAGATTAGATCCCGTTATCGGTCGAGACGATGAAATTCGACGCACTATTCAAGTACTTCAACGACGCACGAAAAACAATCCCGTGTTAATTGGTCATCCAGGTGTAGGCAAAACAGCTATCGTCGAAGGGCTTGCACAGCGTATCGTTGACCATGAAGTGCCAGAAGGTTTGAAGAATAAACAAGTCTTGTCTCTAGATATGGGCGCTTTAGTCGCCGGTGCCAAGTATCGCGGAGAATTTGAAGAAAGACTTAAAGCTGTCCTTAATGAGCTAGCCAAGCTTGAAGGTCAAATTATCTTATTTATTGACGAGCTGCATACCATGGTTGGTGCAGGGAAAACTGATGGTGCTATGGATGCTGGTAATATGCTTAAACCTGCACTTGCTCGTGGTGATCTTCATTGTGTTGGCGCTACAACACTAGACGAGTACCGTCAGTATATTGAAAAAGATGCCGCACTAGAACGTCGTTTCCAAAAGGTATTGGTGGAAGAGCCTAGTGTCGAAGATACGATTGCTATCCTACGTGGGTTGAAAGAGCGCTATGAATTGCACCATTCAGTGAATATCACCGACCCTGCAATCGTTGCAGCCGCAAGTCTTTCGCATCGTTATATCAGTGACCGTCAATTACCTGACAAAGCGATTGATCTAATCGATGAAGCAGCGTCCAGTATTCGTTTACAGATGGACTCAAAGCCAGAAGATTTAGACAAACTAGAACGCAAAATTATTCAGCTTAAGCTGGAAGAGAAAGCGCTAGAAAATGAAAATGATGATGCATCGATTAAGCGCCTTGAAGCAATCTCGACTGATATTGATAAATTACAGCAAAATTACGATGAGCTTGATGAGGTGTGGACAACAGAAAAGGCCGCGCTTCATGGTACACAGGCAATAAAAACTGATCTCGAGAAAGCGCGCATTGATTTAGAAGCGGCACGTCGAGCTGGCGATCTAAACAGAATGTCTGAATTGCAATACGGTAAGATTCCTGAGTTAGAGAAGCAATTGGACTTAGCCAGCCAGGCCGAAATGCAAGAAATGAATCTTCTGCGCAATAAAGTGACAGACGTTGAAATTGCCGATGTATTAAGCCGCGCAACCGGTATCCCAGTCTCAAAAATGTTGTCGCAGGAGCGCGAAAAGTTGCTTGAAATGGAATCAGAGCTTCATAAACGCGTGATTGGACAAACTGAAGCTGTAGTTGCAGTATCCAATGCTATAAGACGTTCGCGTGCTGGGCTCGCTGACCCAAATCAACCAATTGGCTCATTTCTCTTTTTGGGGCCAACAGGTGTTGGTAAGACAGAGTTAACTAAAGCCTTAGCTGAGTGCTTATTTGATACAGACGATGCACTTATTCGCGTTGATATGTCAGAGTTTATGGAAAAGCACTCGGTTGCTCGTTTAGTAGGTGCACCTCCTGGTTATGTTGGTTATGAGGAAGGTGGCTATTTAACTGAAGCAGTGCGCAGAAAACCTTACTCTGTGGTGTTGCTTGACGAGGTTGAGAAGGCTCATCCAGATGTCTTTAATATTCTTCTACAAGTTCTGGACGATGGGCGTTTAACGGACGGCCAGGGTAGAACAGTAGATTTTAAGAATACTGTGATTATCATGACATCGAATATCGGCTCAGATATCATTCAAAACTTTGGTGGTAATGAAAACTATGAACAGATGAGAGCCTCGGTTATGACAGAACTAGGCCATCATTTCAAACCAGAGTTTATTAATCGCGTTGACGATACGGTTGTTTTCCATCCGTTAGAAGCTGAGCAAATTGCTGAAATTGCAAAAATTCAGCTACAAGGCTTAAGTGCTCGTTTAGCTGAGCAAGAAATTAACTTAGTAGTTGAAGACAGCGCATTGGCAAAAATAGCAGAAGTTGGCTTTGACCCACTGTTTGGAGCTCGCCCGTTAAAACGAGCGATTCAAAACGATATTGAAAATCCATTAGCTCAGTGTCTGCTTGCTGGTGAATTCATAAAAGGAAGTAAGCTTGTCATCTCAGCAGGAGCTGAAGGTTTTAAGTTTTTGAGTTAACGAACTAAAAGCGCGAATTAGTCTTATGGCAACTAGGAGGTTAAATGCCTAGTTGCCTTTTTTGACTATTGTTTTTGAAAAACCAAAAACAGAGATTAGCAACCAGTAAAAGTTACTGAGATGTTGGTTATTCGGGGCAGAAATCTTTGAGTTGTTGTTGACTCAGCTCTAACTGAGCTTGCTTTTCTTCAGGGGTTAGCAAACGCTCTGTACCATCCTCTTGCTTAAGCAATACCTTCTCGTAACCACCTAGCACTTTGATATTAACCTTCGCTGCTTCACAATTTTTTGCCATCAATTCTTTGTTCATTTCAATATCTGATGACAATTGCTCAGTTTGCTTTTCGATTTCGTTATTTGCATTTAAAGGATATGGAGATGAAGATGTGTTTGCATCATTAGATTTAGTTATTGGTTTGTACGATACTTTGACGTCAACTTCTGCATAATCTTTATCACTTGGATGTTCGAAACTAAAGTGCACCACATTATTATTGTCTACCCATCGATAAACACGCGCATCGTTCGCTGTTGCTGTAAGCGGTAGCAGCCCCAGTAATAAATATAAACAATTTTTACGCATAGTCCGTAGCCTTATACAAACAAGCATCTTCGCCATAAGGATTATAGTACAAAGGCATATTAACCATTAAAGTTGCAGATTTACAACGTTTTTTCCGCTATGTAATGGTGCTAGTCATTTAAATACGTAATGCCAAAATAACCTCGTTGTGCTAAATTACGCCTTTTTAATCATGCGAAGGGATTTGGTTAGCTTGTATGAAAGCATCGAACTCAAACACAGGTAATCAAAATAGAGGCATTTACTTGTTGCCTAATTTATTAACGACTGCCGGCTTATTCTCAGGCTTTTATGCTGTTGTATCTTCAATGAATGGTCATTTCCAATCTGCGGCCATTGCTATATTTGTCGCGATGATTTTTGATGGACTTGATGGACGAGTCGCACGTATGACCAACACCCAAAGTGAATTTGGTGCGGAGTACGATAGTATGGCTGACATGGTGTCTTTCGGTATAGCACCTGGCTTGGTTGCGTACAATTGGGCGCTAGCTGATATGGGTAAATTTGGCTGGTTGGCAGCTTTCGTTTTTGTTGCTGGTGCGGCACTTCGCTTAGCAAGGTTTAATACACAAGTAGGTGTAGCGGATAAGCGTTACTTCCAAGGTTTAGCAAGCCCAGCAGCTGCTGGTGTTATCGCGAGTATCGTTTGGACAGGCACTGAATATCAAGTAAATGGCCATGACTATGGCCTGATTATGGGCATATTGACGATCATTACAGGCTTGTTGATGGTAAGTAACTTCCGTTACAACAGTTTCAAAGAGGTTGATTGGCGCGGCAAGGTAAACTTCGTTGTAGTGTTATTTATCGTGCTTGTCTTTGTTGTGATTGCAGCGAGCCCAGCAGAGTTGTTAACAGCTGTATTCGTGTTGTACGCAAGCTCAGGTCCATTTACGACGATTCGCTCTGTCAAAAAGCTTAAACTGGAACATGTGGTAGGTGATGACGAGCAGGATGCGGATTTCGGCCAAAGTAAAAAAGCTTGTGAGCAAGCATCTGGTGAAGAAAAGGTTGATTCGAACGAGACTGGTGAAGAGGCTTCAAACCAAAAACAAGAAGACAAAGAAAAGTCTTAGTTCTTGGTCTAGATTTCAACTTTAGTGCAATAAAAAAGCCATCAAAATGATGGCTTTTTTATTTTTAGGCATTTAAAAATGCGAAGTAAAATTACGCTTTAATACCAATACTACTTAGACCTGCGTTCTTCTTACCTTTTGCATCGTAAGTCATTGAGTTCTTGTTGTGACGCTCTAATAAACGCGTTTTCACTCTTTCGACGGCTACTTGTGAGTGATTGATGATTTGGCCATTAACTTCATTTAATTCTTGGCAGCGCATAAGCAAAGCTTTTACTTCTTCTAGTTGAACGTCGACAAGCCCTTGTTGCTTGTCTGCTAAAAACTGTTGATTATTGCCAATTGTTTTATCGAAGTTTTCGATTGATATTAAAAGTTGCTCTTTTTGCTCTGTCAGAGCTAACAAAGCCTTCGGGTCTTGCTTGGTAAGCACTTCCCGCTCTTCTTTCAGTAGTGTTTCTAATTCGCTGAGTTGTTCCAGTTGTTTGTTTAACAACTGCTCTGAAATTCCTGCTGTCATGCACTACCTTTTAATTAATGAGGAGCTCGCAACTAGATTAGGTCGAACTCGAATTTTGCGATACTTTCCGCTAGTTTTTCTGCGTCCACTTTATAAGCACCAGATTGAATCGCTTCTTTTAGCTTTTCAACTTTTTTCTGGTTGACGTCTGGATCATTAGTTTCTTTCTTTTGCATTTCAGCCAACTGTTTTGCTTGAGGCGTCAAAGAAACCGAATCTTGTCCTACTTTTGCTGTTTGTGCAGAGTTACTAGCACTTTGTGCCGCCTGATTTTTTAAATCAGCTTGCTGCTCCAAATTTCGACTAACTTGGTTAGTGTTATTCAAGCTGTTGATATTAATAGCCATCTGTATTTCTCACATCAAGAACTAAATTCATTCTACATCATTATCGGCTATTTTCTTAAATTCTTTATAGTTTTTTATAAATTAATTGCGACTTTATTGAGCCCTTTGATAATGCCAAAAACAGCCTTGCCAGATCGGTTGTTTTTGACACGCACTTTATCGCCCAAATGCCCGTTACCCAGCGAAGTTCCAACGGTCTTAATCGATATTACTGAACTTGCTGCTTCTAATATAACTTGGTCGCCTTTACACACTAGGCAAATGTGCCTGCGATTTATTGATTTACCTTGGCTAATATTACGTTTGGTCTTTGCACCCAATACGTCGTTAATATTGGTGATGGGTTCCCCACGTATTTGATGTTTATCGACTAACACAATTTCGACATTATTTTCAGTTAGAACGCTATCCTTACTGATCGCCTGTTTTGCCACGAGGGCTGGGGCTTGCACACTCAATCTAACAGGTACATAGAGGTGCCAGGGTGTTGATCCAGAACAGTTTATTTTGACATTGACATTTCTACCGCTCAATTTTTCAGGTATATTGACGTTCAATTGCCCATCACACGGTTGTATCACCAATCGAGGGTCCAAGCGACTAACGGTAATAGAAATGTGTTCACTTGAATCGTTGACGAAAGCTTCTGTTACAGCATTTTTAGCCAAGTTTTCAAGGTAAGCACGATCGTAAGTCTCGGCATTAACTGCAGTAGAAAAATAGATCAAACTAAGTAGAAAAGTTAAAAAAATCTTGGTTTTGCTCATTTTTTTTGCGTTCAATATGTTATGGAAAATTAAATACTCGTCTATGCTTATGGTTAGTAAGTGAGATGGTACTTTGAGTGTCAAAAGTTAGACGCTGTTCACATGTAATATTACGATAAACAAGAATTGTGCCTTTTTAAGAGGGGCGGAAGGTAATGGGGTAAATATGGCAGGCATTCTAGATTCGGTAAACCAACGTACACAATTGGTAGGACAGAACAGACTTGAGCTGCTGCTATTTAAGTTGATAGGGCCGCAACGCTTTGGTATCAATGTGTTCAAGGTCAGAGAAGTACTTCAATGTCCTCATCTAACGTCACTTCCTAACCAAGATCCGTTTATTAAAGGTGTTGCTCATATTCGTGGTCAAACTATCTCAGTGATTGATTTGAGCAAGGCGACAGGCGGTCGAGATATCCCGCTCAACGAGAATTGCTTTATTATCATTGCAGAATATAACCGAAGTGTTCAGGGATTCCTTGTTGCAGGTGTTGAGCGTATTACAACGTTGAGTTGGCAAGATATTATGCCGCCACCTGAAGGTGCTGGTAAGTCAAGCTACTTAACCGCAGTTACTGAAATTGACAATGAAATGGTGTCGATTTTGGACGTTGAGAAAATTCTAAACGAAATCAGTCCGGTTTCTACTGAGCTAAGTGAAGAAGTAGTCGATGCGACAGTGGGTGAGTCTATAGGCGAGCGAGTCATCATGATTGCTGATGATTCAACTGTTGCACGAAACCAAGTTAAGCGAGCACTAGAGCCGTTAGGACTTAAAATGGTGTTGGCGAAAAATGGACAAGAAGCACTGAACAAACTCAACGAGATGGCTGACGAATGTGAACACTCAATTTCTGAGAAAGTCGCATTATTAATTTCCGATATTGAAATGCCAGAGATGGATGGCTATACCTTAACAGCTGAAATTAAAAGCACTGAGAAGCTTAAGAGTATGCCGGTGATTTTGCATACGTCACTGAGTGGTGTTTTTAACAACGCCATGGTTGAAAAAGTAGGGGCTGAGGACTTTATACCTAAGTTTCACCCTGATGAGCTTGCAACAGCCGTGAAAAAATGGCTAAAAATCGAAGATTAATTTTTGTATCTGTTTATTTTAGGAATATTTAGTGTCAGCAAAGCAACTTGATGACAAAAGTTATAACGACTTTCGTACCTTTTTAGAACAACAATGCGGCATCGTATTGGGTGAAAATAAACAGTACTTGGTTAAAAGTCGCCTAGCACCGTTAATGGCAAAGTTTAATGTAGAATCGCTTGCAGACGTAGTCAAACGTACACTAAGTCCAATGGAGCGTCAGTTGCGCTCTGCGGTTATCGATGCCATGACGACTAATGAAACCTTGTGGTTTCGAGATGATTACCCGTTCCAGCTACTAAAAAATAAGTTATTGCCTGAATTTGCCTCGCAGAGATCGCCTTTAAAAATATGGTCGGCGGCCAGCTCTTCTGGGCAAGAGCCTTATTCTATTGCAATGTCTGTACTTGAATATCAGCAAAGCAAGCCTGGGTCGTTTCCCGGTGGTGTTCAAATTGTTGGTACTGACATTTCAACGACAATGCTTGAGCATTGCAAATATGGGCATTATGACAGCTTAGCGCTCGCTCGAGGATTGTCGGCAGAGCGAAAACGTCAGTTCTTTGAACCTGACGATAACGGTATGATGAAGGTTAAAGACAACGTCAAGAGAATGGTAAGTTTTAGACCATTAAACTTACTAAATAGCTACAGTTTGATGGGGCGCTTTGATATTGTATTTTGCCGTAACGTTTTGATTTACTTTTCTCCTGAAATCAAAGCACAAATCCTTTCACGAATTCATGGTGTGTTAAATAAAGAGGGATACCTATTCCTTGGCGCATCAGAATCCTTGTCTGGTCTTAATCAAGATTTCGACATGCTCAGATGCAACCCTGGCATCGTCTACAAGAAACAACCATAATTTGACGCTTTACTTGGCACGCTAATTGAATGTCTACCTCCTAAACTGATGGAGGTAGATCTATGGCTATAAATTTTGACAAAGCACTAGGGATTCATCCCGATGGTATGGTGTTGCGTGCTAAACGCGCCGAAATCATTGCAAGCAATATTGCCAACGCAGACACTCCTGGCTACAAAGCAAAGGGCATGGATTTTCAAGATGCCCTTGCCAGTGCGGCAAAAAGTCAACAAATGGGCATGTCACGCACTCACACAAAACACTACGATACACGTATCGAATTAAACTCCGGCACCGGATATCGCGTGCCAGATCAACCAGATACTGGCGATGGTAATACTGTAAATGTACAAGTGGAACGAAACTTGTATCTAGAAAACTCACTACAGTATCAAGCCAGTGTGAATTTCTTAGATTCTAAAGTTAAAGGCTTGAAAAAAGCGATTTCTGGAGGGCAATAATTATGAGTCTATTTAACGTCTTCGACATTAGTGGCTCTGGTATGGCGGCACAATCGGTTCGCTTAAATACCACAGCAAGTAATATTGCCAACGCAGATAGCGTAAGTAGCAGCATTGATCAGACATATCGTGCAAGACATCCCGTCTTTGCCGCTGAGATGCAAAAAGCTGCCGCTGGCCAGCAAGGCTCTGTAGGGGTTGAGGTTCTCGGAATTGTCGAGAGCGATAAGCCATTAAACGTAGAGTATTCGCCTAATCACCCAATGGCAGATAAAGATGGCTATATCTACAAGCCTAACGTCAACGTGGTAGAGGAGATGACGAATATGATTTCAGCATCACGTTCTTACCAAACGAATATACAGTTGGCTGAATCTGCAAAGAATATGGTGACGAGAACATTACGACTAGGCCAAAGCTAATTTGGGCTAAATGTGAGTGAGAGTAGAGAGAGATAAACTATGGACTCAGTAAGCGGCAGTAGCGGTTTAGACGCGCTTCGTTGGCAAACAGAAACAGTTCAAGAAGCCGAAGAAGATAAAGGTATGTTAACGCAAGAGGACTTTTTTGCGTTAATGACACAAGAGCTTGCTCATCAAGACCCGACCAAGCCTGTAGAGAACAATGAAATGATCTCCCAAATGACGGCATTCTCCACCACAGATGGTGTTGCACAGTTAAATGAATCTTTTGCTGAGTTCGCGGCCAGTATGTCTTCTAGTCAGGCTCTTCAAGCGTCGTCTTTGGTTGGTCGAAGCGTCCTTGTCGATGACAATGTATTCGCGATGACAACAGGTGAACAACCTAAGGGCAAGATTGTCACGGATTTACCTGCATCGAATGTAAATATCTACGTTGAAAATACAGCGGGCGAGATAATCCAAACGGTACCTGTTGGTAATGTCCCTGCCGGTGAGTCTGGCTTCGTTTGGGATGGCATGATGGACAATGGTGAACTTGCTCCTGATGGCGCTTACAGATTCCGCATTGCCGGGTTAGTTGACGGCCAAGCTTCAGAGCTAAAAGCTATGACATATCGCAATGTTGATAGCGTTACGCTAGCAGGTGCGGGTGGCCAAATTGTATTGAATTTAAACGGCGGTTCTTCAATGAATTTAGCCGACGTAGTTGAAGTATCGCAAGGCTAGTTTTGTCCTAGGTTTGTTTATAAAGATTTTCAAAGAGGTGAACTTATGTCTTTCAACGTTTCATTAAGTGGCTTAAACGCCGCACAAAAAGATTTGGACGTTACATCGAACAATATCGCGAATGTAAACACGACTGGTTTTAAAGAATCTAGAACAGAATTTGTGGATGTTTATGCTTCGTCATTACTTGCTGCTGGTAAAACAAAAGCAGGTGACGGTGTATTAACTGCTGATGTCGCACAGCAATTCTCACAAGGTAGTATTCGTTTTACCAATAATGCGCTTGATTTAGCGATAACAGGTAACGGCTTCTTTGCAACCGTCCCGGAACTGGATAGTTTAGAACGCTCATATACACGTGCTGGCGAATTTAAGTTAAATGCCGATAACTTCATCGTAAACTCCAATGGCGACTACTTATTAGGCTTTGATGTCAATGCAGACGGTTCATCAGCTTCAGTAGCCTTAAGTACTGCCAGCCCAATCCAAATTCCTACGGCCTCTGGCGCACCTCAAGCAACGACAGAAGTAGATATTCGAATGAATTTGCCAGCAGGTGATGCAGTCAATACTTATGCTTTTGACCCAACGGATCCTTTGACTTATAACCACTCTACGTCGGTGACAGTATTTGATTCTCTTGGGGAAAGTCATGTGCAAACATACTACTTCAGAAAAACTGCAGCAAATGAATGGAATATGTATACGGCCGTAGATGGGGTCCTTTTGGATATTCCAGGCGGTGTTAACTCTATTGCGAACCCTACGACAGGCCCTTCGCCAAACGTTAGGGCTGCTCAATTAACGTTTACAGCGGGCGGTGATTTCAGCACCCAAACGCCAGCAACAATTACGACTGAGCCATTGACCGCAACCGTTTTGGTGAATGGTGCTGATCCGGCTCAGACGCTGACAGTTGATTTCAACCTAGATACAACTGGACCGAATGCAAATGAGCCAACACAATTTGCTTCAAACTTTGAGGTTACTTCGCTTGAGCAAGATGGTCTCGCGGTTGGTCGATTAACGGGGCTTGATATTGATGCTGATGGTTTGATTCGTGCTACTTATAGTAATGGTACATCGGAGCCACTATCTCGTGTAACCTTGGTTAACTTCGCCAATAACCAAGGTCTAACCCAGGTAGGTAATACGTCGTGGAAAGAAAGTCTAGTTTCTGGTGAAGCTCTTGCCGGTGAAGCAGGCTCAGGTACGTTTGGTAGCATCAACTCATCTGCACTTGAGCAATCAAATGTTAACTTAACGTCTGAATTGATCGACCTAATTTCTGCACAACGAAACTTCCAAGCGAACTCCCGTTCACTTGAGGTTGATAACCAGTTAAACCAAACAATTCTACAGATTCGTTAACTTATCTAGCTACCTACAGAATAACGTGTTCTCGTAAGACGCCCTCGCCAGTTTGGTGTAGGGCGTTTCTTTTCATCTAAAGCTAAGACAAGCCAAGTCGACTAAACAACATAAATTAAGTCTTCTATTTTTAGTTAAAACCCAATCACCTATTCTTCTGGCATTGATATTGCATATTCTTAGCAAGTTTAACTTTCTTGTTGGAATTCGTTATGGATAAGATGCTTTATATCGCGATGAGCGGTGCCAAACAAAATATGCATGCCTTATCGGTAAACGCAAATAACCTAGCGAATGCTAAGACGACTGGCTTCAAAGCAGATTTAGCACAGGCGCGCACTATGCAGGCGTTTGGTGAAGGTATGCCGACTCGCATATTTTCAATGACCGAACGAGCTAGCCAAAACTTTGACAGCGGCTCGCTAATTACAACTGGTCGAGACTTAGACGTTGCTATTCAAGGTGACGGATGGTTGGCAGTGCAAACAGCGGATGGTACTGAAGCATACACACGTTCTGGACAACTTAGGGTAACAGAAGCTGGTGCACTAGAGACGATGGGTGGTGACCTTGTCGTAGGCGAGGCTGGCCCAGTATTCCTTCCTTTGCCAGTAAGTAATATCAACATTTCCAACGACGGCACTATTGTTGTTCGCCCAGAAGGTGCTCCTGCTAATGCGCTCGAAGAAGTGGGCCGCATAAAAATGGTCAACCCTGACGTACGACAAATCGAAAAGGATACTGATGGCCTATTCCGCCGTAAAGACGGTAACGTTGAACAGGCCGATATTACAGTTCAGCTGCGAAGCGGCATGCTTGAATCAAGTAATGTCAACCCAGTTAACGAAATGACAGACATGATTGCATTACAACGCCAGTTTGAAATGCAACTTAAACTCATGAAAACAGCAGAAGAGATTGATTCAGCAAGTTCTTCGTTATTGCGTGCTTTCTAATTTAATTTTTACGAGGTGAAGTATGAACCCAGCTTTATGGATTAGTAAAACCGGTTTAGATGCGCAAACAAAGGATATTGCTGTTATCTCAAATAACTTAGCCAACGCTAGTACAGTTGGTTTTAAGAAAAGCCGCGCGGTGTTTGAAGACTTGCTTTATCAAACAATCAATCAACCAGGTGGCAGAAGTGCACAAGACACAGAAATGCCTTCAGGTTTAATGCTAGGTGCGGGCTCGAAAGTAGTCGCAACACAAAAAATTCACACCCAAGGCGACATGGTCACGACGGACAATTCGTTAGACATCATGATTCAAGGTGACGGTTTTTTTGAGATTCTAATGCCAGATGGCACTGCCGCTTATACACGTAATGGCCAATTCACTATGGACGAAGAAGGTAACATCGTTACTCCTGGTGCTGGGTACCTGATGCAGCCACAAATTACTATTCCGGAAGATGCACTAGCTATCAATATTTCGCAAGATGGTGAAGTCTCTGTGCGCTTGCAAGGACAAGCAGAAAATGCAGTAGTTGGGCAAATTAATACGGTGAACTTTATTAACCCAACCGGCTTAGAGCCAATAGGGCAAAACTTATTTACTGAAACTGCGGTAAGCGGTGCACCGACCGAGGGTGTTCCTGGTTTAGAAGGTTACGGTATGTTGGTACAAGGAGCGCTAGAGACCTCAAATGTGAATACTACGGAAGAACTGGTCAACTTGATTGAAAGCCAACGTGTGTATGAAATGAATTCAAAAGTAATTTCGGCCGTCGATCAAATGCTTAGCTACATCAATCAGCAGCTTTAATTAAGGGGTTGATCATGAAACGTTTTGTCGCACTAATGACTGTTCTTTTATTGGCGGGTTGTGCCAGTAATCAGCAGTCAAAGATATTGCCGAATGATCCTGATTTTGCACCAATCTTACCTGAGCCAGAAGAGGCATCAGTCGTACCTACAGGGTCACTGTTTCGTACGAACTATGTGAACAATATCTATTCTGACTCTAAAGCGCACCGTGTGGGCGATATTATCTCGGTTATTTTAAGTGAAAGCACGCAAGCACAAAAAAATGCGAAGACAGAGCTCAGTAAAGAAAACAGTGCAACGCTCGATCCTATCACTGGTTTTGGTGGTCAGTCGATAAACTTCAAAGGTGATACTATTCAGTTTGGGTACAATCAAGTTAATGATTTTACGGGTGATTCTAAAGCGAACCAGGGCAACAGCCTAAGCGGTAATATCTCTGTTCACGTTTTACGCGTATTGCCAAACGGCAACCTAATGATTCGTGGTGAGAAGTGGATGACACTAAACAATGGCGATGAGTATATTCGTTTAACTGGCATTATTCGCCCACAAGATATTACCTCTGAGAATACCATTATTTCGAACAAAGTTGCCAACGCACGCATCCAATATGCCGGCACAGGTACGTTTGCCGATGTGCAAGAGCAAGGTTGGTTATCTCGCTTCTTTAATAGCACATGGTGGCCACTTTAAGGCGGAATTAAGGGGTTAATGATGAATAAATTTAAACGTATTTGTGGTTTCATATTAACAGGCTTAATGCTCCCATCATTTATTGTTGTAGCGAGCCTAAGTCAAACCGCAAACGCGCAGCGAATAAAAGATCTAGCCGATATCCAAGGCGTAAGATCAAATCAGTTGGTTGGTTACGGTTTAGTTGTAGGTCTTCCTGGTACAGGTGAGAGCAGCCCATTTACTGAGCAAAGTTTTAAGACCATGCTAAGTAACTTCGGTATTACGATGCCTGCTAACTTAAAGCCAAAGATTAAAAATGTGGCCGCTGTTGCTGTGCATGCTGAACTGCCTGCTTTTGCTAAGCCAGGACAAAATATTGACGTGACTGTTTCATCTATGGGCAGCGCTCAAAGTCTTCGGGGCGGCACGTTATTACAGACTATTTTGATGGGTATCGATGGTAATGCTTATGCTGTAGCTCAAGGTAGTGTTGTCGTTAGTGGTTTAGGCGCTGAAGGTTTAGATGGTTCTAGAATCGTCATCAATACACCAACTGTTGGCCGAATAGCAAACGGGGCATCTGTAGAGCGTGAAATCAAGTCGCCATTCATGACTGGCGATCACATCACGCTAAACCTGAGAGATTCTGATTTTACAA
Organism: Thalassotalea sp.; assembly: GCA_022448425.1. Classification (GTDB taxonomy): domain Bacteria; phylum Pseudomonadota; class Gammaproteobacteria; order Enterobacterales; family Alteromonadaceae; genus Thalassotalea_F. The sequence continues at coordinate 37,607 of JAKVCY010000136.1, forward strand.
CAGCAAAACGTATGGCAGACACCATTAACGATTTTGTTGCTGGAACGGCAAGAGCTGTCGACGGGACTTCAGTAAAGGTTACCGCACCTCGCGACGCTGCTGACCGAGTAAGCTTTCTTTCTATGATTGAAAATCTAGAGTTTGAACCAGATTCACCAGCAGCAAAAGTTATCGTTAACTCACGCACTGGCACAATTGTTATTGGCGCGGAAGTCCGTTTACTTGCTGCTGCTATTACCCATGGTGGTATTACGGTAACGATCAACGAGAGCCAAGAAGTCTCTCAGCCTGATGCCTTTGCTGATGGTGACACGGTGGTCACGCAAAACTCAATTGTCGATGTTGCACAGGATGATTCAAGAATGTTTGTATTCAATCCGGGCGTGTCTCTGGATACATTAGTACGTGCGATAAATGAAGTGGGCGCGGCGCCAGGTGACGTGATGGCAATTCTCGAAGCATTAGAGCAAGCAGGCGCGTTGCGCGGCGAGCTCATCATAATCTAGCTGAGTACTGATGCAATGGACACTAAGTTAGCTGACGCTCGTAACTTCCTTGATATTAATGGCTTAAACAGTATTCGTCAGCAGTCAAAAGAAACTGACGAAGTCTCGAAGAAAGCGGCACTAAAAGAAGCTGCGCAGCAATTCGAAGCAATTTTTATGCAAATGTTACTAAAAAGCATGCGTCAAGCTGAAGACGTGCTGGCTGCCGATAGTCCATTTAATTCGCAAACAACAAAGTTTTATCGCGACATGCATGATCAGCAGTTGGCAGTCAATATGTCTGCCAATGGTACGCTAGGTTTAGCCGAGTTAATTGAGCGCCAGTTAGGCGGAGGAGATGATACCTTTACGCCTAGTTCTGTTCTACGCACTGACACAGCACCTATCGCAGCTAACCCTTCCTCTTACAATGAGAAGTTTGCTGAGCAATTTATCCAAGGATCGTCAAGAGATCGTCAGATCAATACTTCTGAGGTTCAGCCTGAATCATTACTGAAGAGAACACCTGAGTTCAATACACCAAAAGACTTTGTCACTGCGCTTTCCGAGCCTGCTAAAATGGCAGAGAGTCAGTTAGGCGTGCCATTTCAAGTTGTTATAGCTCAAGCGGCCTTAGAGACGGGCTGGGGGCAGAAAGTTATTCAAAAAAATGACGGTAACAGCTCTAATAATTTATTCAATATAAAAGCCGATCACCGTTGGACTGGTGAAAAAATTCATAAGAATACACTAGAGTATGAAAACGGCGCTATGGTCAAGAAGAATGAGCCTTTCAGGGCGTATGAGTCTATCAAAGATAGTGTCAAAGACTATGTTTCTTTCCTTTCGAATGGCACTCGTTATCAAGAAGCTTTATCACAACCATCAAATGTGGAACATTTCCTGCAAGAAATTCAGAAAGCGGGCTACGCGACGGATCCTAACTATGCTGAAAAAATTCAGGGGACGTTGAAAACAGTCACGCGATTACTTTCGGACTAATTGAGTCCATCTGAATTTTGTGTGCTATTGAGCTTTAAGAACTCGATAGCCAAGGAGTGTAGCGAATGTCGGTTAATTTGTACCAAACTGGGGTGAGCGGTTTATTATCAGCTCAACAGCAGTTGGCAACAACAGGCCACAATATTGCCAACGTAAATACCGAAGGGTACAGTCGTCAGCGCGCTGAGCAGAGTCCCCAACTCGGGATATACAATGGTGATAACTACATTGGCTCTGGTACTTACGTCACAGACATTCGTCGAATCTATGACGAATTTGCTCAAAAAGAGCAACTACTCAACCAAACTAATTTAGGTTTTGCTGACGGCTTAAGCCTTAGCCTTGATCAACTTAACAATATTACCAGTAGTTCTGGTGAATCTATCAATTCAAGTATTGAACAGTTCTACGTATCAATTAATGCTATTGCAGATGACCCAAGTAATTTAGGTCTCAGAAATATGGCGCTCAGCCAAGCTGGTATTCTAGCGAGTAATTTCAATTCGATTAATAGCCAATTCGATCAGCTTGAGAAATCTGTGAACGGTGAGATTGAACAGATTGCCTCACAAATTACTGAAATCGCTCAAGAACTTGCCAACATTAACGATCAGGTGCTTCAAAATAGAAGCTTCAACGAAGCTGGTCAGCCAAACGACCTTCTAGATGCACGCGATCGACTTATTTCTGAATTGAGTCAGTATACTCAGGTAAACGCTATTGAAGATCAAAATGGCGTATTGACCGTGATGATTGGTAATGGCACGACATTGGTTTCTGGCCAAGCTGCCATGGCGGTTGAAGTAAAATCTGGAGATCCAGACGCCAACCAAACATCACTTGAATTAGTTAGTGGCTCAACAAGATTAGTACTAGATAAAACTAAAGTGGGTGGTGAACTTGGTGCTAAGTTTCAATACCGAGATGAAAATTTAAAACAAGCTCGAGCAGATATCGACAGAATAGCGACGGCAATTTCATACACATTTAATGATCTGCAAGCACAGGGCTTAGAGCTTAACGGTCAACAAGGCACAGATATATTTACTGATGTGAACTCGACAACGCTTGTTCAAGGGCGAATGCAGGAATTTTCTGATAACACAGGCTCACTGGTGGGTGAGATTCACATAACGGACTTAACTCAGCTATCTAGCGACGAGTTTGAAATAGAATTTGATGGTGCTAACTACCAACTACTGAATTTAAATACTGGCAGCACTACCATACTTGGTGCTACGGGTACAGGCCCATTTGCAACTACTTTCGGCTTTGAGTTCGTTGAAGGGGCTGGGGCACCAGCAGCAGGCGACAAGTTTTTAGTTCGGCCGGGTGAAAATAGTGCTGCGCTCATCGCTCAAGTACTCACTAATGGCGAGGGGATTGCGGCAAGCAGTGCTATCGAAGTTACGGCATCGGACAATAATATTAGTGCTGGTAACATTCAAATTACTAATGTAACAGATCCACTGACGGCACAATCAACAGCACCACTGCGTGTTGAGGTGCTAGAAGCCCCAGCAGGAACGTACACGTATAATATCTATAACGACAATACCAACGCCGTACTACAAACTGGCGCACATACACCGCCTCAGACAGTTATCACTGGATTTGCAGGTGCCTTCGATATTGAGATTAATGGCGACTTATCAGGTCTAGCACCGAATTCGCCGGAAACCTTTACAATTAATGATGCCTTTGGCTTAGGCAATGGAACCAATGCTTTCGCGATGGCTGATACGAAAGATCAGGGATTAATAAATAACGGTCGTGAGACATTCAATCAGAGTTTAGCGATTTCAACAGCTAAGGTTGGTACAGATGCTAAGTCTGCAGAACTCGTCGCCGATACCGCAGATGCGCTTTATACCCAGTCTTACAATCGAAACCAAGAAGTTAAGGGTGTGAACTTAGATGAAGAAGCGGCAAATTTACTAAGGTTTCAGCAAGCTTACCAAGCCTCTTCACGAATTGTATCTGTGGCAAGTGAAATATTTGACACACTACTTGCCGCAGCGCGTTAGGAGTGATCCATGAGAGTTTCTACATCACAAATTTTTATGCAAAGCACGACATTCATGATGAACAATGAGTCGGCTTTAAACGAACAGTCTGCTTATTTGTCTTCGGGTAAGCAAGTGCTTACGGCAAAAGACAATGGTGTGCAATATGGCACATTGATAGGCTACAAAGATGAACTTCAAAACATTGATCTATATCGCCGAAACATCACTCAGGCGACCAATCGCAATTCTTTGTCAGAGGTTTCTTTTTCGTCTGCACAGGATATTTTAAATCAAGTTAAACAAAGGGTTATTCAAGCAAATAATGGCTCAATGTCTGATGACGATCGAACAGCACTTTCAGAGCAGCTGCGTCAAAACTTAGAACAAATGCTAGATATTGCTAATGTGAAGGATGAAACTGGTGGTTTTGTTTTCTCTGGTTACCAAATCGATCAACAACCGTTTACGATTCAGCCAGACAATACGGTTGTTTACAACGGTGATAACGGTGTACGAGAGCTGAAAATTTCGCAAAGCGTCAATGTTCCTCTTAATCAGCCAGGAGACGAGGCATTTATGCTAGTCGACAACGCTTTAGGCGATTTCAGTGCTGAATATACAAATAGTTCTAGCGAAATATTTGTAAATAGAGCGGTAATCTCAGACCGGGGAGTATATAACGATAATGCGCCATATACACTGGACTTCACCGATACTAATGGTGATGGCAATATCGAGTTGACGATTACCGATAGCACCGCTGCTACCACTACATTCGATCCTTATGTTGCTGGTCAAGATTATGGTTTTCCTGGTATGGAAGTTTCAATCGATGGTACTCCACAAGTTGGTGACCAAGTTGTTTTAACTAGTGAACCTAATGTCAGTGTGTTCGAAGCGATAAAACAAGCAATTGATTGGATAAATGTTCCTACACCGGCGAATACGACTGAGGAGCATAAAGCGAGCTATGGTCAAGTGTTGAGTCAAATAAATGCCTCGCTTAACCATATATCTACTCGACAAGGTGATGCAGGTATTAACTTGCAATTGTTGCAAACACAAACGCAGTATCATCAAGACAATGAATTGTTGATGGAGCAAGGGCGCTCTTCTATTGAAGATTTGGATTATGCCACAGCTATTACCCGGTTTGAGCAGTCTAGAGTTGCATTACAGGCAGCGCAGCAAACTTACTCTAGGGTTCAAGGCTTGAGTTTGTTTAATTACCTATAAATAAAACGGATAATGAGTGCTGTGGAATAGATGGCAAGTATTTCGAAGAAAAAGCGGCAAGCATTTGCCGCTTTTTTTATGGTCGCTTTAACACGTCTTTTTCTTTCCACAGCCAGTTAAGGAAAAAGAGGTTCAATCCCCCTTGTTTTAAGCCCTGTAGAAACATCGAAAAGAACTTTTTATCATTATTTTTAGATGGTTTTATATTTTGGCATCACCTTTGCTGTACAGCTAGTGTCAAAAATATAACTACGAGGGGTCATCATGGCTTTATACGTAAACAGTAACATCAGTGCGCTGAATGCACAGCGTCAGTTAAGCAACTCTGGTAATGCATTAGATACGTCATTCAAGCGTTTATCGTCTGGTTTACGTATTAACAGTGCTGCTGACGATGCAGCCGGTCTACAAATTTCTGACCGCTTGCAATCTCAAATTTTAGGCCTTAACCAAGGTAACCGTAACGCAAACGACGGTATCTCTCTGGCACAAACCGCTGAGGGTGCCATGGATGAGGTTACACAAATGTTCCAACGTATTCGTGTACTAGCGCAACAAGCGGCTAATGGTTCTAATACGGATGATGATAGACTAGCTCTTCAGCAAGAGATTCGTGCTTTATCTGAAGAGGTCAATCGCGTCGCTTCTGACACGACGTTTGGTGGGCAAAACCTATTGGACGGGTCATATGCTGCAAGTTTCCAGGTCGGTGCTGATGCAGTTCAGACTATTGGTTTCTCAATGAAGACGGTGGGTAGCACTGATGCTGGTCCAGATAATAGCCTTTCTAGTAATGGCGGCTTTACTATATCTGGTATTGCAGGTATTGCATCTCAAGTAGCAGGTGCTTCGCTATCAACACGATTAGCAGGACTTAGTACTATTAATGGCTCAACGGGTATTGCGGCAAACTACGACTTTTCTAATGTCTTTACTGCCGATGGTATATCTGTTTCGAGTCAAGCTGCTGCACAGGCTGTATTAGCTGGTGTAGACGCTATGATAGCTGTATTGGATAAGAAGCGTGCGGAGCTCGGTGCTGTTCAAAACCGATTCCAATCTACTATTCGAAACCAAGCAAATATTTCGGAAAACTTATCGGCAGCGAAATCTCGAATTAAAGATGCAGATTTTGCCGCAGAAACAGCTGCATTGACGAGAAACCAGATTCTACAACAAGCTTCGCAGACAATACTTGGTCAAGCGAACCAACGTCCTCAGGCGGCATTGAGTTTACTACAGGGCTAGTATTAGCTCTCTTTACAATTAGCGACAGTAAGAACCCCGAAAGTAATATTTTTGGGGTTTTTTCTATTTAAAAAAACAGTGGTTTGATAAATAAATAATAAAAAATACTTAATTTACCCTAAAGGAAAAAAAATTAGCGCCGATAAGATGGTTGTTCGGGGTTGAGAGCTTCGAGCAGAGGACTAACGGGTGAGAGCGTTAGTGCCTTTATTCAAACTATGTTAAACCGAGTAAAGAGAGTATTATTATGGCTTTATATGTAAACACTAACGTAAGTTCGTTAAACGCACAGCGTCAATTAATGAATTCTGGTAATGCATTGGATACGTCGTTCCAACGCTTATCTTCTGGCTTACGCATTAACTCGGCGTCTGATGATGCTGCGGGTCTTCAAATTTCAGATCGTCTTGAATCACAAATTCAAGGTCTAAACCAAGGTAACCGTAACGCGAATGACGGTATTTCATTAGCTCAAACGGCTGAAGGCGCAATGGACGAAGTTACGCAAATGTTCCAACGTATGCGTACTCTAGCACAACAAGCGGCTAATGGCTCT
>JAKVCY010000137.1 GCA_022448425.1 Thalassotalea sp.
CAAAGTATTGCCGGTCGATAACGTCATTGTATGTGCTGGTCAGGAGCCGTTTAAGCCTCTGCAACAACCTCTAGAAGAGGCAGGATTTACCGTGCACATTATCGGCGGTGCTGACGTAGCGGCTGAACTTGATGCTAAACGGGCTATCCGTCAAGGCGCTGAACTGGCAGCGCGAATTTAAGCGCGCGGCCGGCACCAAGAACCCCGTTCGTTATTGGCTATTTTGAATAGCCTGTAGCTTTGCGGTGTAAAGCGCTCTGTTCTGCGAAGGCAGCGAAAGAGAGAGCGCTTTTTCCATCATACTTTCAGCTTTGATCACCTCGCCCTTTAAAAAGTAAGTTTTAGCCATAGCCGAGTAACTCTCGCCTAAATAAGGTCCTGTCGCGATGGCCTTGTTGAAAAACACTTCTGCCTCCGAAAGCTCACCTTTCGCTAAAAATGCATTCCCCAAATCTATCCATCGGTAGGGGTTGTCATCGTCTGTTTTTAAATACATTTCCCCAATTCGCGATAAGGTTTCTACGTCGCCTATTTTCTTAAGTAGCACTGCAAAGTTTGATAGCGTATGAACCGATTGGATATGGTTTTCAATTGCAAATTCGTAAAGTTTCCTAGCTTCTTCTTCGTAGCCGTTTGAACGGTAGAGTACCGCGAGAGAATTTAGCGTAGATGCATTCGCTGTGTTTAATTCCATTGCGCGATACAAATAACTGTAGGCTAAATCAGGGTTGTCGCTCATCACTTCAGCAGACATATTTTGGTAATACATTGAGATAAAGTCAGCCTCGGAGATATAAACTCCGCGGTCGTTGCGGCTTGATGGGAAATAATCAATCACCGCTCTCCCCCGAAAAACAATACTATCGCCTGTTTTTTCGGGTTCAGGCCCTAAAATGATGCTTCGGACATGTGTTGACGTAGTGAGAGTGTTTCCAAACCGTCGATAAAGTGGTGGGGTATGGACTTGTTGATAAACCACATCAAGGTTAACGATCTTGGCAAGCGCTGTAGTAAGCACAGCAAGCGACATACAGTTTCCGTATCGCTTGTTTAGAACATCTTGTGCTTTTAGCGTATCGCCAGCGTAACTGAAGTTCGAGACTAAGTTATCCAAATAATAAGCGAGGCGAAAATTAGGCGATACGTGTGCTTTTGTGGGCGAATTATAATAAGAAAGAAAGTGCTGCTTTTGCTGCTCAGATAACGCAAAGAGCGCACCGGGTTCTTCCACATCGATTAATGCGAATTCGCTAATCTGCCAATTGTAAGGTGCTAACTCACTCTTACTCTGGGCATCACTGCTTTTAGTGCTCTGGCACGCCACATTAGCCATCAATGCCATTGCTAGAAATAACAGTTTTGTTTTCAACATGCTTTCCCTTTCTGACTTTCCCTTAATTTAAGAGTAATTGTTCAAAAAGTGTATTACAAGTTAGCCCACAAATCGCGATTAGAAGCGCTACTTTATATTAAAACTGATCGAACATGATAGCGTTGCCATCCGGGTCTTTAACAATGAGATGCCCGGGGCCGCTATCGCCTTTCACAGGTACGTCCAATGCAATACCCTGTTCAACTAAGCTCGCCTGAAGTGCTCTAACATCGCTAGGGTTAAAGGTCATAATATTGTCTTCAAACATTCCTTCGAATAAGCCAATCATGGTGGTGCCATTTTTCATCATCAACCATTTGTCTTCCACCGACCCACAGGACGGCATAGCATCAAAGCCCAATGCTTCATAAAACGCTTTCGACTTGCTAATGTCCTTTACCGTTAAACTTAGCGAAAATAACCCTAACTCCACTGCATGCTCCCTGATAATTTTTGAATATTGTTCACTAACTACTCTAGTGAAGCTTTTCAACAATATCACTGCCATTAGTCGCAAAAAGAAAAAAGCCAGTAATACAGAATATTACTGGCTTTACGTCAAATATCGGCTTTTTACTGTTCTTAACCTAACGCTGATTACACTGTAAAAAGTTTAAATAAAAATATTATTCCTTAACTTTTTTGACTAGCGATCCAGCGATCAATTTTCTGTTCAAGAATAGCAAGTGGAATGCCGCCCGTGTTTAACACTTGTGCGTGGAACTCACGGATATCGAAATCATCACCTAATGCCTTCTCTGCGCGCGCGCGTAATTCTTGAATTTTAAGCGCGCCCACTTTGTAAGATAGCGCTTGCGACGGGATCGCAATATAACGCTCTACCTCGGCTACAACTTCTGTGCGGGTCATGCCTGAGTTATCAAGCATAAAGTCGATGGCTTGTTCGCGGGTCCAACCTTTCGCGTGAATACCTGTGTCTACCACCAAACGCATGGCGCGCAACTGCTCATCTTGAAGCGTGCCATAACGA
>JAKVCY010000138.1 GCA_022448425.1 Thalassotalea sp.
ACCTTCGTTGTAGCCACAATGGGAGCGTTGGTCACCGAAAAGGTTGTTGAGCCGAGACTCGGTAAATTTGACCCTGCTGATGCTTCCATAGATTTAGGCAAGCAATCAATGGACGCGCCTACGGATTTAGAAAAGAAAGGTCTGCGTTGGGCAGGGATATCGTTTGTTATAGTTTGCGCGATATTAGCGCTAACGGTAGTGCCAGAAAACGGTATTTTGCGTCACCCAGAGACAGGTGAAGTGGCGGGCTCTCCGTTTCTTAAAGGCATTGTTGCTTTCATCTTCATTACCTTTGCTATTCCAGGCTTTGTTTACGGTAAAGTGACCAAGTCGATGGAAAACGATAAAGACGTTATAGACGCCATGTCTAAAAGCATGGGGGCCATGGGGCTTTATATAACGCTGGTATTCTTTGCTGCGCAGTTTGTCGCGTTTTTTAAATGGACAAATCTCGGTACCGTTTTAGCCGTTAAGGGCGCTGCGCTATTGCAAGCGGCTGGTTTAGATGGCCCAGCGGTGTTTATTCTGTTCATATTGATGTGTGGTGTAGTGAATCTTTCACTAGGTAGTGCATCGGCCCAGTGGGCGGTAACAGCACCTATTTTTGTGCCAATGCTCATGCTAATAGGCTATGCACCAGAGGTGATTCAAGCTGCATACCGTATCGGCGATTCAGTAACAAACGTCATCGCGCCAATGATGAGCTATTTCGGCCTAATCTTGGCCATGGCTGCAAGGTACAAGAAAGACTTGGGAATGGGCACGCTTATAGCAATGATGTTGCCTTACTCTATGGTGTTTATCGTAGGCTGGACAATATTATTCTACATTTGGGTGTTTCTGCTCGGAATGCCAGTTGGCCCAGGCGCGGCGACATATTATCAGCCTTAATTAAATAGCTTGGTCAAAAGCCACCTAGTTTAATAAGTGGCGAGCTAAAAGCGGCACATGTTTTTGAAAAGTATTTTCGAACATATGTCGCTTTTTTAATACCTAAAATCTATCACGGTAATCTCAGTTTTTTGACGTTACGGCAGATCATAATCTAAGGTAATTCAGTATAATACGGATATAGCGCAGTACTTCTCGGACTATGAATACATGAAATACAAATCGAACAAAGGTTTTACTCACGGGCAACCAGATAAAATAGGCGTATTAGTAACAAATTTGGGTACGCCAGAAGCGCCAACAAAGCAGGCGCTACGCCCTTATTTAAAAGAGTTTCTTTCAGACCCTCGCGTGGTCGAAGTGCCAAAAGCAATTTGGTGGTTTGTATTAAATGGCATTATTCTAAACTTTCGCCCCAAGCGTTCGGCAGAGGCGTATTCCACAGTGTGGACGGAAGAAGGCTCTCCGCTTATGGCAATCACAAAAGCGCAAGCATCAGCTATTGCTGAGCGCTGTAAAGCTCAATATGGCGACGATGTTATAGTTGAGTTTGCCATGCGCTACGGAAAGCCCGCCATTGGCGACACCATTGAGTCCATGTTGGCAAAAGGTGTACGTAAACTCGTCGTTTTACCGCTTTACCCTCAATACAGCGCGTCGACAACTGGTTCTACATTTGATGCTATCGCTAAGGATTTCACTTCTCGCCGTTGGCTACCAGAACTTCGCTTCGTGAATCACTACCACGACCGCGATAATTTCATCACCGCGCTGGCGAACGAAGTTAAAGCGCATTGGGAAACCCACGGAAGAGCGGACAAGTTAATCTTGTCTTACCACGGTATTCCTAAGCGCTATTTAATGAATGGTGATCCCTATCACTGCGAGTGTCACAAAACGTCGCGTTTGCTTGCCGAGAAAC